>CAMOWO010000001.1 GCA_946628525.1 uncultured Bacillota bacterium
TCACCATTCGGGTCGCCTCCCTGGATCATGAATCCGTCCATGATCCTGTGGAACGTCAGCCCGTCATAGAATCCGGCGTTGGCCAGATCCATGAAGTTCTGCACGGTGATCGGGGCCGTATCGCCGTCCAGTTCCAGCTCTATCGTGCCGTAGTCCTGGATCTCTATTACGGCGTGGTGGATCCCGATGGGATCTGCCGCTGACTCACCGGATGAGCCGCAGCCCGCCAGGCAGAAAACAGCCATTAACGTAATGATGCATACACTGATAAATCTCTTCATATGTTTGTCTCCTTTTTTGACTATGCTTTAAGGGTAATCCAAAGATTGGAAATTGTCAATCAGAGCACCAAAAAATGACAGAGCACCACCTTTGCATCAAGAGGGAGTCGTGGTGCCTGTCATATCTATTTCACTTTTGTCAGTTTTCTGTGTTTTCTTCCTCGGCTTCGCGCTGTTTTCGTGCTTCTCTGTTGCGCTTGATATTGAACGGATCTTCCACCATCGTTATGCAGAGGATCAGTCCTATGATCAGGCCTTCGTTCAGGCCGAGGATGAATATGATCGCGCCTATGACACCTGCGATGCCGGCCGTCACGCGATCCGACTTCGCCTGATCGATGGCAATGTACGAACATGCGAATCCCTGTACTGCCAGTGTGATGGCCAGGGCCACCGGCAGGATCGGTTTACAAAGGCATGCCACCGGCAGGAAGAACACGCACACCGCCGTCGACAGTTTGAACGTGCCCATGCCGCCGTAAAGACTCTTCATGCTCTTTCCGTCCTTGTACCGCTCGCCTACGGAAACGGAGACCGCTGCCCAGAGCGGGCCTGCCAGATTCACGAAAGGACACAGGAATGCGAGGATCATGTTTCGGATACCTGCTATGATATTCGTCTTATTGGCGCTGAAATGGAGAGGGTCTTCCGGCCTGGCCTTCTTGCATTCATCGATTATGGCATCTGCTGTGACGACTTCGCCGAAGGCAATGATATAGACTGAGATCGCCGTCGGGAACGCTTTGATGAAGTACATGGCAGATGGAAATCCCACTGCGAATACAGAGAAGTCCTTCGCCATATCCACGAAATCAAAATCGATGATGCCCCATTCGATCTGCGGCACCTCGACCTCACCAACCACCACGCCGATGATGTATGCCACGATGAGACCCGGAAGAGATCCGTACTTTGCGATGGCCTGCAGCATCCCGATTTTCTCTTTCCACTTCCTGAAGTGCATGGAATAGAGAACGATCAGCGTCACTGCGATGCCCGATCCAAGGGCCACCGGATACTGGAAGAAGTACCCTTCCGGGCTGAACACCCTGGAGAGGGCATGGATACCGGCACCCAGTATGATGCCTGATTTCAGCGGGATCGGGATCACCTCCATCATCTTATGGGCAAGCCCTGTAAACCCAAGCGCGAGAAACAGTGCCCCTACAAGGATCTGAAGTGCCATCATCGCATATATGCTCTCAGGTGTTGCTTCTCCGAATCCGGAAAGGTACACCATGACAAGAGACAGGGCCGATGCGATCCAGCCCGGTACCACAGGGTCTCCGAAGGTAACGTGGAGCACGCCAAGCGCCTCCGCGATGGCAACGCTTGTAAGGGCCTGCCCGTATGACATCCCCAGATATTCCTGGAGCACAGGTATCGCGGATAATCCCACGGAGATCATCAGGATGGACTGGAGCATCTCCGGGATCTCTATCTTATAGCCGATGACCGGCAGAACGATCCTTGGTGCTTTCGATTCTTTCATTTATGCTCTAACCTCCATCAGATCATGATCCTCATAGGATCCACTTTGTTTATCAGGATATCCAGGACTTCTTCCGAAGGCGGCCGGGATTCAACAGCCCGCGAAAGATCGATCTCGAATCCTGTATTCTCCTGTACTTCTTCAGGGGTGACTCCCGGATAGTATTCCGCCAGATACATCCGCTTGTCCTCCTCGCCGAACCGGAGGATCCCAAGCTCAGTAACGACAGCCCTCGGCCCTTTCGACGGGTCAAGGCCCACCTTGGCTCTGCCATCCGGACCATCGCCCCATCCGATGGAGGTCACGTAGTCGATCTTCTCCGAAAACCGCCTCTTCTGATGCTTCATGATGATGATGGTGTCGCAGTACGTAGCGATACCGTTAGCACCACCCGACCCTGAGAAACGTGCGGACGGATGGTAGTAGTCACCGATGCACGTAGAGTTCAGATTGCCGTAAGGATCGATCTGGGCACCGCCCAGAAATCCTGCGGCGATCAGGCCCCGTCTGGCATAGATGGACTGGAAGCCGAAGAATCTGTACTGCGGCCAGAGAACGGATGCATCGTGATTGATCCTCATGTCCGATACGCTCGTCGGCACCTCCTGAGGACTCCCTTCAAAAAGTGCCGTCTCAAAGATGAGATGTGCATCGGGAGCATGCGTGTTCTTCGCAAGGGTCGCCCCTACGAGAGGAAGACCCGTACCCACGATATACGCCTTGCCGTCTTCTACCTGCCTTGCGAGGGCAACGGCCATCATCTGCTTTCTTGTGAATTCCGCCATGATACCCTCACCTCCTTTTGAGTCCTGCGCGGTAGCCTACACCCGGCACCACTTTGAGATCTGCCAGGTGTGCTGCCCCGATAAGATCCAGGTATTCCTCCTGGGTCGGACAGTCCGTAACGTATTTTTTGATGAATTCTGCGAAGCCTTCATCCGTCCTGCTGGCCTGGTCATACTCGATGAGAAACTGAGGATCGTAGTCGTAATACCCGAAGCACTGGGTCGGATGTGCTCCTCTGCGCACATGCACTACGGCGTCCACACAAAGACCGGTGCACGTATTCTTCTCCGGATGACGGCGGATCTCTTCGTTGCTGACGAGATCCTCACAGGAAACGATGGTATGCTTCGCTGCCATAGCGATATCAAGATCCTGGAACTGCGCGCCCACGATGCGAAAAGTCCCGTCAGGGCTTGCTACCTGCGCATGTACGAGAGCGACGTCGATCTTTGGAGTCGGCACGAAACAAAGCTGGCTTCCCGGATCAAAAGGGTCTTCCGCAATGACGAATTTCTTATCCGGAAGTTTCGGATGCGCCTTGCGCTCTTCTTCTGTGATCCCCCACACGTTGCAGAGGTCTGAGCCCAACATGTTTTTTATCGGTACAAATGTGAATCCGAGGGCTGCTCCGTGATAGATGATCGTCTGGACGTCCAGAGAGTAGTCATCGTATTTTATCAATGGTTCATCTCTTTCGATGGCATTGCGAAAACGCCGGCATACCTGAGAGAAACCGGAGTTGGCGATGTATGAATTGATCATCACCTCCACCTGACCGTTCCCGATGAGCATATCCACGTCACCTGCGGCAGGCCCGCCCTCAAGGTAGAGTTCTTTCACATTCTGACGAATGATCTCTCTTACCAGCGCATAAGGGCGGCGATTCGTAACGAAGCCGCCCATTGCTATGCAGTCTCCATCGTGAACAAACTTCTGTACTGCTTCACTCGCAGTCATTACTTTCGTGTCTGCCACTTAAAAGCCTCCTCCTATTTCGCCCAGACCACTTCTGGATCAAGCGGCGGCTTCGTCTCATCGGTATAGCCGATCTTCGTCGTATTGATGAGGTGATAGTATGTAAGATTATCGCTGAGACTGTTGCCGCCCCATGTACCGCATCCGAGCGTTCCTGTAGGGACGAAGCCGTTCTGCGGGCTTCCGCCTACACCTATGGATCCTATGCCGTTGACCAGAAGTCTTGATACATTGATCTTCATCCCGGCATATAGGATGTGTTCATCATTATATGAATGGACGTTGGCACTGTGGCCGATCCCTTCATTCTCAAGGTTCTTCACCGCTATGGCAACGCACTCTTCCCACGTCGGCGCCTTATACGCTGCGATCACAGGGAAAAGTTTCTCCCGTGAGAACGGATCATCCGCACCAGCTCCTCTCGGAGGGACTACCATTGCCTTCGCATCATCAGGGATGGTGAAGCCTGCCTTCTTCGCGATCTCGGCAGCAGGTATCCCGACGATGGATTTGTTCAGTTTGCCCTCAGGGAAAACAGTCTCCCGAAGAGCATCCACCTTCTCCGGATCGCTTACATAGTATGCTCCGATCTTCGTGAGCTCCTCTGTCAGCTTATCGTATACATTCTCATGGGCAATGAAACACTGCTCGCACGTGCAGAGCACGCCATTGTCATAGTTCCTGCCTCTGAGGATCTTCGGGGCCACTGCTGCAGGATCTGCATCTTCATCGACGATGGCCTGCATGTTACCTGCTCCCACACCGTATGCCGGCGTTCCGGAGCTGTATGCAGCCTTGACCATGCCCGGTCCTCCTGTTGCGACGACGACATCGCAGCGCTCCATAAGGGCGTTGGATGCATCGATGCTGCACATCTCCGGCTCGATGCACTGCAGGATATCTTCCGGATAGCCGATCTCCCGGAGGGCGCTTCTCATGACCTCCACGGATTTCTGACCCGTCAGTTTTGCTGCCGGATGCGGGGAGATGATGATGGCGTTGGCACCTTTGAGTGCGATCATCGCATTGTGCATAGGTGTCATGACAGGGTTCGTTACAGGAGTGATCGCGCCGATAACGCCCATCGGTTTCGCGATGGTTATCATCTTTTTCTCTTCATCTCTGTCGATCACGCCGACGCTCTTCTTATCGTGAAGATATTCCCACATCGCCGTCGCCTTGCCTTTGTTCTTGAGGATCTTGTCCTCAAAGTCGCCCATGTGGGATTCGTCTACTGCCATTCGGGCCAAAGCCTCTCCCTCGTCATAGATCGCTTTGCCCACGGCTTTTACGGCCTTATCCACCTGTGCCTGGTCGAACCCTGCAAACACCTGCTGTGCAACGCGCGCCTTTGCGATCAGTTCATCTATATATGATCCGATGTATTCTTTCTGCTCCATTTCGTCCTCCTTTCGGAACTAAGCGTTCTCCAGTTCTACCGCCTTGAGTATGGCATCCATCGCGGCCACAGGATGTCCGGCCTTGACGCCGCCGTCGATATAGATGTCTTCTCCCGTTATATATCTGCAGTCATCGCTTGCCAGGAAGTGGAACAGCGCGGCTCCTTCTTCCGGCTTGCACATCCTGCCAAGAGGCGTGATCTTCCCTACTACGAGAAGCTCCGTCTCACATCCTTCCACGTATGCCATCGGCGTATCGATCGTATTCGGGCATATGCAGTTGACCCGTATGCCTCTGGATGCGTACTCGATGGCTGCGGCCTTCGTGATCCCCACGATGGCGATCTTTGATGCGATATATGCTCCGTATCCTGCGAAATCTCCATTCGCTGAATTGGATGCTGTATTTATGATGCTCCCGCCGTCTCTCATATACTTTGCTCCGTACTTGATACCCAGGAGTGCTCCCATGGTATTGACGGCGAACATCTTCTTATAATCGTCGATCACGGCTTCATCGATCCACTGCTCCGGCCCGATGATCCCGGCATTGTTGATCACAACGTCCAGCGGTCCGTGCTTCTCGCTTACCGTCTTCATGAGGTTTGCAACGCTTTCCTCACTGCTTACATCCACCTGGACGTAATCGCATCCCAGTTCCTTCGCGATCTCGCTGCAGTCCTTCAGGTCTGCCATCGTCACGACGGCACCGTTCTCGACGAATCTTTTTACCGTAGCCAGCCCTAATCCCTGATATGCTCCCGTTACTACTGTTACTTTTCCTTCTACTGAAAACATGATTTCTCCCTCCATATATGTCCGGCCGTTAACACTCCATCTTGTATGCCATGCGCCTGTTCATGGATGTGATCACCCTCCAGTACCCGCAAAGCATCCTGTTGATCCTTTCATCTCCTGTATCCACAAGAAGCGGTCTGCCTCCCAGCGCCAGCATTTTGCTCTCCGTCGCGATGATCTCGATGTTCTCTTTGCCCACGGCTTCGATGACCGCTCCGCTGATCTGCTGGTTGCCGCGGCCGAACACGTATCCTTGTCCGCCGATGACCGTCACGATCAGATGGGCTCTTCCCTTCGCCTGCCCCTCCAGCAGGGCCAGCAAAGTGTTCTCGTTGGCATCCGAACAGATGAGTTTCCCGCCCTTGACGACGTCTACGCCCAGCAGCGTCGCCGGAAGCCCCAGCATCTTCATTACCGCACGGGGGGTAGTGCCGGGACCTACGATATAGTAATCATCAGGTTCCATGCGCGTGACGATATCCGACGCTATGGCTTCCAGCGTTGCTTCCTCAGACTGGACGCTGCCGGCCTTGGCACTCTGCAGCAGCGTCCGTTCATATGGGACATTCATAAACCCGTACAATCTTGCGGAGACTCTGTCCTGACGAAAGGCTTCTTCGTCGATGTCCATGACCTCCATCTCTCTGAGCTTTATCTTGTGGGAATCCTGCAGAAACAATGCTGCTGCCTTCCCTGCCCATTGAGGGGTGGCTCCATAGACACCGGAATGGATCTTGACGCCTGCAGGGATCCCGAGAGCCGGCACCTTCGTTCCGATGACTTCGCAGATATCTCTGGCCGTACCATCTCCTCCGGCGAAGAGGATCAGATCTACGCCGCGAGCGAGCATCTGCTGCGCTGCCGCCTGGGTATCTTCGGCCCTCGTCTCCTTTTGGGATATCCCCTCAAGGATCTGGGGTCTGAAACCTGCGTCCTCGGCTTCCCTGCCGCCCATGAGGCCGGGGCATGTGATCACGTCGATCTTCCCGACGAGCTCCCGAAGTTCTGCGAGGGCCTTCGCCGCCTTTGCAGGCGCTTCAATGACGGCCCCCATCGAAAGGGCCTTTTTTCTTATTTCATCGCCGTCGCTTCCTTTGAGGCCCACCTTGCCTCCGATCCCTGCCATGGGATTTATGATCAAGCCTAATTTTTTCAATTTGTCACCTATTTACCGTTCTTTTTCTTATATGCCTGCCACGTACATGCCCAGCGGTCCGGATCATCGACCATGCTCTCATCCGTGATCTTGCCGATGGCCTGCGCATGCGGAGCATTCTTCACGAATTCAGGATCTTCCCAAGCTTCTTCCACGCTCTTTCGCATGGCGGCTGCCCAGTAATCCAGATCTTCCTTCGAATACGTTTCGCAAGGTTCCGGCGTGAATGGTTCAGGCACGATCCATGGATGATGGCTCATCCAGTAGCTCTGTACGCCGAAGTCCACCAGGCGGTCGCGTATATTCACCGTGGTGACGCCTGTTGCCTCTGTCAGTTCTTCGAGGCTGTACCTCGCCTGCTCTAGCCTGCGTTTGCCTTCTGCATACGGACGGCTGATGCCTTTGATCTCCAGCAGCAGTTTATCCAGATAGTTGTTGTTGAGCACGGAGATCTGAGCTGTTGTCTTGAGCCCCTCCGCACCCATGGTGCGGATCCACGCATATGCTCTGACGATGCACTCCAGATTCCCCAGATAACTTCTGATCTTGCCCATGGATTCCGGTCTGTCGTAGTCCAGATAGTAGGAATTACCGTCGAATTCAACGGTAGGCACCGGAAGGTACTGCGCCAGTTCTTCCCTCACTCCATAGGCACCTGCTGCAGGTCCTTCACATCCATGTGGGGATGAGAAGGTCTTGTGGAGGTTGAAATGACACGCATCGAATCCTGCATCAAAAGCTCTGGCGATGCCCAGGATCCCATTGGCATTTGCCTGGTCATAGAAACAGAGTCCTCCTGCATCGTGGACCAGTTTCACGTATTCTTCTACTCTCGGGTTGAAGATGCCTGTATCCTCAGGGTTCGTGAACATGATCCCTGCGGTGCGCTCTGAAACCATCGCCTTGAGAGCCTCGAAATCAGGAAGCCCCGTCTCATCAGGCATCAGCGTAAGGACCTTGAACCCCGCTGCGGCAGGAGTCGCCCCGTCGCAAGGATGCGAGAATATCGTAGTGATCACTTCGTCTCTCTGTTCCAGCTGCCCTCTTGCCTCGTGGTATCTGCGGAGCATGCACGCATTCGTATACGCTGCATGAGATCCGCCTCCCGGCTGCAGCGTGAACCGGCTCATACCCGAGATCTCTTTGAGATACTGTTCCAGTTCATAGACGATCTTCAGGATGCCCTGCAGATGCTCCGCCGGCTCATTCGGGTGAAGATCGGCGAACTTTGTGCTGTTTACGACCTGATCGTGGATCTTCGGACTGTATTTCATGGTGCATGTTCCTTCTCCGATATCGGCCCCAAGGTCCATACCCATCGTTTCCTGAGATAATCTCAGATAGTGCTGGAGCACATGATACTGATCGATCTCCGGAAGGTTCACTCTTTCTTTTCTTCTCATGGATGCCGGGATCAGATCCTCTGCTGCACCCACTTCGTTTACGACTTCTTCACAGGCCAGCGGCGGAAGAACGCCTCTCATGCCGGCAGTGCCGCACTCCATGATCAGAGGCTCGTCCCAGCTGGCTGCGTGATATCTTCTAAGCTTTACTTCACTCATTATCTGCACACCTCCTCCAATGCTGCCACAAGCGCTTTGATATCATCGATATCGTGGACTTCCGTTACACAATAGAGTGCACTCTGGCCGAGCTGCGGATACTGTTTACTGAGGTCTATGCCTCCGAATATCTTCCTCTCTTCCAGCGCCTTATTGATCTGCTGAACGGTCTTGCCCGTTCCGTCGAAGTTCACGACGAATTCTTTGAAGGTTGTGCTGAATTCCGTTCGGACGCCTTCGATCTGTCCGATCTTCTTCTTCGCAAAGTTTGCATTCTGTATCAGGGTTTGCCCGATCTCTTCCATTCCGGCAGGTCCCATCAGTGCCATGTAGACCGCAGCGGCGATGGTCCAAAGTCCCGACGCCGTAGCCACCCAGTCCTTGGCCTTGTCTCTTGCTTCATATGAAGTCCTCTCTGCCAGCATCTCGACGTATCCGTACTGACCGTCGACGCCCGTCGGCGCGATGGTGTAGCACGCCAGCGGACATTCGCCGACGAACTTCTCATCGTCCGGAAATGCGATAAAGCCCGACTGACCGCCGCCACAGAGCATATGCACGCCCAAAGACTGCAGGTCGCCACATATGATATCGGCACCGTACTGTGCAGGTGGTGCGAGCACGCCCAGAGAGATCGGATCGACGCCTACTACGCTGACGGCCCCGAAGTTCTTCGCCAGAGCCGATATCTCTTCCGCTTTGTCCTCGATCACTCCGAAGTATCCCGGCACTTCGATATAGACTGCCGCAGTCTTATCTGAGAGCTTGGATCTGAGATCCTCCATATCGATCGTTCCGGTCTGCTTATCGTAGGCGACCTGCACCACATCGATGTGGTTCTTCATGCTCTTTGGCTGGCACAACGTCAATATCTCTCCGAGTCTGTCAGGGCTGATCTGCTCAGGGATGAGTACTTCATTTCTTCCTGTGATCCTGGCGGCCATACGAAGGGAGAACCCTGCTGCTGTTCCCCAGTCATAGATCGGTTCACTTACAGCATCTACGCCGAGCATTTCGCCCAGCATGCTGTAGAACTCGAATCTTGCCTGAAATTTACCAAGATCCGAATACGTTGCACCGCAGTATGCCGTCACGAATTCTGCTCTGTTCACCACTTCGTCCACGACGGCCGGAACGTAGTGCTGCCAGCAGCCGCCACCTAAGTAACTTGTGAATTCCTTACATGTAGTATTCTGATCCAGCAATTTCTCCAGATGGCGACGCAGTTCACTTTCCGAACGGATCGGCGCTGGAAGATCGAGATCTCTCTTGAATCGGATGCTTTCGGGGATCTCACTATAGAGCTGCTCCAAGTCAGTTACACCGACAGCCTTCATCATCTCATCTCTTATCTCAGGCACCGAATTCGGTATATATGGATGCACAAAAGGTTTTGTCGTCATTTTCTGTTACTCCTTACTAATAAAATGTCATACATAAAGGCAGATGCCGCCTGCCGTCAGCCTGCGGCATCTGTTGATCCACGGATCCTGTTTAGTTTTCTGTCACTTCAACCTTCCACTCGTAATGCGGAAGTCCCTTCTTGAAACGATCCAGCCACTCTACTGCATCGAACTCTTCAGGGAACATGATGCCGGCCTTGCCTTTGCCTTCCGCCAGCATCTTGGCGCCGATGACGGCAGGATATGCAACTCCGATCTGAGTCGTTCCGTACAGATCCCATACTTTTTGGCCCGGCGCCGTAAGTCTCGGTGTCATGACTCTGTAACATACATTTTTGCCGTCTTTCGTCCCCTCCAGGATGATATCGCACGGGAGGAAGAAGTGTGCGTCTGTATCTTCGAAATTATCCGGTGTCTCGGATACGAAGGCAGAACCAGGATTCGGTACGAACTTCATCAGGAAGTCGATCGGCGCGATCTTGCCGCCTCCTTCGATCTCGATCGGTTCTTTTGAAGCGAATCCCTGTGCATAGAAGGTCGCTGCCTGACGTGCAACGTAGTATTTGAAATCGCAGTACTCGATGCCTTTGCCGATCACGTAAGGTATCGAGCATACTTCTTCATGTGTATGGTGGGAAACCAATGTCGGTCCCAGGTCAGGGAAATCATACTCCTCGATTTCAGTAAATGGAGGCAGTGATTCCCATTTGCTGTCTCTGAACACATATGCAGGGTTCGAGAAATCGAGAAGTGCCTGTTTCGGAGACCATCCCGGGTTCCATGGAGCCGTTATATAGTCGTACTTACCACCGTCATTCCTGCCCTTGGCGCAGCGGAACTTAATGCTCTTTACGGTATCGAGCATATCCGCATAGTACCTTGCTATGACATTGACGAAACCAGGCGAGAGGCCGCATCCCATCAATACAGGGACTCCGGCTTCCTTCGCTTCCTTATCATATGTCAGTTCCTCTCCGTTCGGGATCTGATCCAGATACGGCTGATCAAAGGATGTGCTGACATATGGTACTCCCGCTTTGACAGCTGCCTCTATATTGCTCGGTCCCAGCCATACAGGAAGCATATCTATGACGGCATCCATACCTTCCAATGCCTTGATGACTTCCTCCTGATTCGATGCATCAACTTTTATAAGCCTTGTTTTCGGGGAGCCGATCTTATCGATCACGGCCTGCGCCGCATCTGTGTCAAAATCGGCGAGAACTGCTTCCTCGATCTCAGGATCTCTTGCAAGAATGGAAAGACAAGGGGCCCCCTGCCCGCCTGCACCTAATACTAATACTTTCATTTATTGCCTCCTTTAAAAGTTTCTTATCATTCCATGATTATTCTTATCAGGTAAGTGCTATACCGAATGCCAGATAACCGAGGGCTGCAACAGCACCGCCGATCAGTGCATACGGAAGCTGCGTCATACAGTGCTCCATGTTGTCGATACGAGCAGCTGCAGAACTGAGTACAGTAACGTCTGCATAGAAGCATGCATGTGCTCCGAATACGGCTCCTGAGAGGATCGCGCCCATTGTGAGAGGGATCGGTGTCCCTACTGCAGCAGCAAGCGGCATGATGATCGGAGTACAAACGGCCGGGATCGACCAGACAGAGCTGGTAACGAAGGCCAGAAGGGATACAACGATAAATGTGATAAGCGGCAGAAGAGCCGGACTCATCCAGTTTTCGGTGACACTGATAACATAGTTAGGCATATCTATGAGAAGTACGCCTTCGCGGAAACATGCACCGCAGATGATGATCATCGCCATCCACAGCATGTCACACATTCCGTTGATGATCGCTTCGCAACAGTCTCTGAACGACATCACTTTGGTAGGGATGTACATCACGAGACAGCAGATGACACCAAGGAAAACACCATAGTAGATATCCTGATCCATAATCAGGGTAGCTGCAATAACGACTGCCATTGGAACTATGAAGTAAAGCGGGCTGATCTTCTTAGCATCCTGTCCGCCTTCTTTGGCGATGACATCGATCTCGTTCTTTGATGCGCTTTCTTCTGAATAAGGGATGCCGGTTGCTTCCGTACGCTCCCAGGCCTTCTTCATTGCGCCGAGTTTAGGAACGATACCTAAGATCACGAGCGGTACGAGAAGTGCACAGATGAATGCATAGAACAGATACGGCATGCAAGCATAATAAACAGCAGAACCCTCTCCGATATAATCCGTTTCAGGTTGTGCATCGAATACGCCGGTGAAGTAGACCACCCATGCCGAGATCGGGATGATACAGCAGACAGGTGCTGATGTGGAATCCAGTACATATGCCAGCATTTCACGCGGCACCTTTTTCCTGTCACATGTCTCCATCATCGCGTTGGCACTCGTCATGATCGAAAGATAATCGTCGATAAAAATAATGATTCCCATTACCCACGTCATGAGCAGGGACTGCTTCCCTGTCTTCGCGAATTTCTGAGCGATATCAGCGAAGGACGATGTGGATCCGGATTCCCGCAGCAGTCGGATAAGCGATCCGAAGAGAAGCGAGATCACGACGATCCACATGGTGTCCTCGTTTGATACGACCCCCATGATGTCGTCGTACAAGAATTTGCTCAGGAATCCTGTCTTATAATAAATTATGAAACAGATCCCTGCGCCTAAGAGCAGCATTTCCCAGGTTCTTCTCGTCCATATGGCAAAGACGATCACGACCAGGGCAGGCAACAACGATAGTATGCCAAATTCCATGAGACGCCTCCTTTCTCACGATTGCCTGGCACATATTAATAAAACGATCACACGGCAAAAGGCCAGGCACCCTTTGCGTTTACCTAGTCTTTAGCAAACTGCATGCCAAAACCATCTTCGTGAGGAAACACTTTTTTATACTGGAATTTCAAGCCTCCGTGCTCCGGAACGTATCCGCGGAGCGTTTTCTAATTAACAATCTATTGTCAATTGTTACAAATGACAATTACATTGCTATTTATGAAAAGTCATGATATTTTAATGCTACAAATCCGATTTTAATCAAAAGATTGCACTTTGCAGGAGCCATTTCTATGTATGAACTATCCACTATCCAGGAGACGGTAACCCAGGTTGCCGAGGCGATCACGATAGTTCTGGAAATCGAAACAGAAATCGTAGATCACCGTCTCAAGATCATTAGCGGAACGGGACGCTACAAGAAAAAGGTGGGGGATTATGAGGAAAACGGAGATCTAGAGTCTCCGTATATTTATGGGACACTCGTGAGGACCGGCGCCGAGTACATCTGTCTTGATACAGTCACAGATCCGAAATACCATCCGGCAGAGGGAGAACTTGCGGAGATCAGCTGTCCCATCAAGATCGAGGGCGAGCTCGTAGGGATCATAGGTCTTATCGCCTTCACGAAAGAACAGCAGAGCAAGATACGCGCCAATGCCCACATGTTCCTGCATTTTCTCAGACAGATGGCACTGCTCATTTCAAGCAAACTCATCGAGAGCCAGAGCAGCACGAAACTCGCGATGCTCCTCGAATCCATGCCCGACGGCCTTCTGGCCTCAGATCTTAACGGGAACATCTTCGCCTGCAACTTCACGAGCGAGCAGCTTCTTCACACGTCCAGAGAGGAACTGATCGGCAGGAAGATCAGCGATCTTTTCCCGGACGAAGCCTTCTTCAGTCAGCAGGCCGATGCCGGATCCATCCAGAGCAGGACCGTGGCCGTTCCGGGCGACGATGTGAGCAGATTCTATTTCACTTCCGTCCCGATCCCGCAGGTCGGAACGATGTACCTCTTTGAGGATTCCTCCACGGCTGCGCAGCGCATCCAGGGTTCCTACTTCGACGATCTGACTACATTTGACGATATCCTGGGAAGCAGTCCGCAGATGACGGAGATCAAGCAAAGAGCGTTTCAGGTGGCGAACAACGACTCCACTATTCTCATCACAGGAGAAAGCGGGACCGGCAAAGAACTTTTCGCGAGATCCATACATAATCACAGCGACAGGAGAACGTATCCGTTCATATCCATCAACTGCGGCGCGATACCCGACACACTTTTGGAAAGCGAACTCTTCGGTTATGAAAAGGGAGCCTTCACCGGTGCGAATATACAGGGCAAGATCGGCAAACTGGAACTCGGGAACCACGGCACTATTTTTCTCGATGAGATCGGAGATATGCCGCTTCATCTGCAGGTGAAACTTCTCCGGTTCCTGCAGGACAGAACGATCGAACGCGTTGGCGGTATCGCTTCCATTCCTGTCGATGTGAGGATCATCGCCGCGACGAACCAGCCTCTTGAAGAGATGATCAAACGAAAAGAGTTCAGAGAGGATCTCTTCTTCCGGCTCAGCGTCATACCGCTTCAGATTCCGCCTCTTCGGGAGCGGACCGGAGACGTGGTGCCGCTGCTCAACCAGTCCCTGGAGAAGTTCAACCGACTCATGGGCAAAAATGTCATGGGCTTTACGACGGAAGCCCTGTCCATGCTCATGGAGTACACCTGGCCGGGAAATGTAAGGGAACTCGAAAACACGGTGGAATACTGCATCAACGTGGCCTCCGGCATCCTGATCACGCCGAGCAATCTCCCGGACCGCATCCACCGGCAGCTCAAAGAAAAACTGAAATCAGGCAGCGCGATCGAATCAGAGGATGTGGTTCATCTCAAAGGCGGCTCACTGAGATCTCAGGTGGAGGAAGCCGAGAAGATGATCATCCGAAGGACTCTGCAGCACACCGGCTATTCGCTGGCCGGCAAACGAGCTGCGGCAGAGGCCCTGGAAATCAGCGAATCCACCCTTTATCGCAAAATGCGTGAACTCGGCATGAATAAATGACAAAAAAAGACGGATCCGGGCTTTCGCCCGGGTCCTGATGTGTTTTGGGTGTGTATGGTTATAACTACACGCCCGATGACCTCTCCTCATGAGGCGAGGTCATTTCCGAGTTTCCGCCTTGATACTCTTTACAAACTGAAACTCGGAAGAGCTGATACAGTTTCTTTACAAATCAGCTACGGTCGTGTGTTGCAGGCGTCGCTACGTCCCTGACATGCGAGCATGCCGGGAGCTCCGCTCCGCCTTAAAGGAGTACGTTGAACTTCTTCGTTTAGATTCTCTTCGCGCAGTCGTATGCGCCCCAGATGGCTGTCAGGATGCTTCCGACCTGTCTTCCGTCACCGACTTCATAGACTTCCATGCCTTCACAGAGAAGATGTCGACGGTTTCGTACAGAGAGCCGTTGCAGCCGGCGCGAAAGTGCAGACCGGCGGCGTTGCCATCGAAGGCGAAGGCTACTTCTACGCACCGACTATCGTAACAGATGTGGCTCAGGATTCAGAGATCATCCAGGACGAAGTATTCGGACCTGTGGTAACGGTACAGAAGTTCACGACTGCAGAGGAAGCTCTTGAAATGGCAAACGGCGTATCCTACGGTCTCAGCGGATCCGTATGGACGAAGGATCTGGCGACGGCCGCAAACTTTGCGAAGAACATGGAATACGGTACGGTCAGCATCAACACCCACTCCTATCAGGCACTGGAGATGCCTTGGGGCGGCTTCAAAGACAGCGGCACAGGCGCAGACATGTCACCGTACTCCATCGAAGAGTACACCAGAGTCAAGCACATCGCAGTTGCCCTCTAAATCCAACTTAAACATACAACGTGTCATAAACCAACCTCGAAAGCAGGACTGCCACACCGGCAGTCCGTTTTCGTTTTTGCGGCATCGACCAGTCGGACATCTCAAAAATTGAAAGAGGGGTATCGAACCCTACGGTCGATACCCTCTACGGTCTAAACACCACTGCTCCGTGGAGCTTGCTGCCGTCCGGACTCTTAATGGCGACGATGTGTGCCCCGTCTTCCTTCGCGTACTCCAGAAGTACGCTGCTGGCCGACGGGATCTCATTTTTATAGACGATCTCTATGTCGCTGTAAGTATCCCAGTACAGCTCGTTTTCCAAAGCTTCCCGGGCGATCTCCATATACGTGGAGTTGTGGACGTGTCCGTTGTAGTCGTCCATGCAGCGATACGTCTCGATCACCCTGGTGGACGCAGGTTCGATGCTGAATTTGCGCGGATTGATGTACTGGTAATCCGGGAAGTTCTTTTCATCCACCGTCCCGAACCCTTCCATGAGCTCGTCCGTCATGCGAAGTGGATTGCCCGTCTCTCCATCGATGGCGATCCAGATCGCCGAGGCCTTGGCCACGACTTCGTCCTCAAGATAGACGAGGAACTCCCGCTCTGAACGGACTTTGGAGTATCCGCTGACCCACGTGACGACCCGCAGGGTACTGAACATTTCAGGTCTTCTGATCACCTGCATCTTGTAATTCATGGCCATCCATGAAACAGGGCTTATACCCGAAGTAGCTGTATGCCCCACCTTCGCGCCGATGTACATCGTAATGTTAGAAAACATCTCAAGAAGTGCTCTGTCGGTCAGTTTCTTGTTCATGTCTACATCCATGGCACCTGCAAAAAACTCTTTCTCAAACTTCATGTGTGTTCTCCTTAAAAATATCAGTTATCGTAGTCGACAAATACCGTGCCTTTCTTCTTATCGAGGTCGACCCTCAGCTCTGTCCAGCCGAAGACCTCGATATCATACTCTACACCATACCCTTCGTCCCCCACTGTGAGGCTGCCTTGCGGCTGATCCAGCTCCGGCAGATCCCCCTTCTTGCAGGTGAATGTGAGTGTCTCTTTTTCGCCTGCCGCGATGACGGCGTCTTTATCTATCGTCAGTTCATAGCTGACGGTCTTGCCTTTTTTGTTCTTTGTCGCGAAGACGGTGCGGGTCCCCTTATCGATCTTGAGCCCCGCATTATATTTATGGCTCTTTACCGTGAGGGTAAGAGTGTCCCCTTCCGTTTTGAACTTGGTGACTTCGTACTGTCCGATGAAGTTCACTGCCGCAAGCTGCAGGCTCTCCGAGTACTCGGATACGATGCGCTCCCCGTTCTCCTCTGCGAACGTGCGAGCTTTGTACGTATAGGATGTGCCCGGCTTTACGGATGTATCGTGCAGATCGAAGGCTTCCGTGCTGCCCCCTTCGGGGATCTCCGGTTCGACGCGCTCGAACTTCTTATCGCCCTTCGCTTTGCGATATAACTCGACACCATCCGCATCCATACCGCCATCCTTTTGGACGTAAAGATAGATGCACTGCGGACTGTTCTCGTCGTCCTCGCCGTAGCCGCCGTTGAGCAGTTCCGGCTTGGCAAGTCCTGCACATTCATATTGGGTGATATTCTCATTGAAACTGTCGCATAGCAGCTTGTCCTTGCCGTAGCCCTTGATGACGTACGCATAGTAATGTCCGTTCTTTACGGTCTTGTCATCGAATGAGGTGTGAAGCCCGGATACGCTGCCGATCTTGTCGTATTTCTTGAATGGGACATTGTCCGATGTATAGATCTCTCCGGTAATATCGATCCTATAGATATCGTAGTGAAAAACGCCCCACTTCCTGTCCCACTTCACATCGATCTGCTGCGAGTGGGATGTTGTCTCGTAGTTTACTTCTTTGACCTTGCTCCCGCCGTACGCATACAGCAGGCCTGCCGCCAGGATGGCTGCAAGGATCACAAGTATGATGGTTCGAAGTATCCCCTTCAACTATCTCGCCTTCCTTCTCGGTCCTACTATGATGGAAATAATGACTGCAATGAGCAGGAATCCCTGATAGAACAGGAACGGAACGATGGTGATGCTCCCGATCCCTGCGATACCTGCTGCGATGAGAAGCTGTGCTCCGTATGGGATGATGCCCTGCCAGATGCAGGAGAAAATGTCGAGGATGGATGCTGCTCTTGCCGGCGGCACGTCGAATTCCTCGCTCACGTTCTTCGCCAGAGGTCCTGCCATAACGATGGCGACGGTGTTGTTGGCTGTGGCGATGTCCATGATCGATACCAGGACGCCGATGCCCAGTTCTCCGCCTCTTCTGCTCTTGAATCCTCTGCGGATGAGACTGAGGATGAATTCGAATCCTCCGAACTCCTTCATCAGGGCTCCGATGGATGCCACGAGGATCGTTACGATCATCGTTTCGAACATGCCTTTTGTACCTTCACCCATTGCGCTGAGTGCACTGCTGACGGTAAGGGCTTTCGTCAGGATGCCTGTGATCATGCTGAGGATCGTGCCGCATCCGAGAACGATAAAGACGTTGACACCGCAAAGTGCTGCGATCAGTACGACGAAGTACGGCATCGCCTGCCAGAAGTTGAAGTCGAAGTGCTCCAGCTGCGCTCCCGAATTTCTCAGGCATAATACGATGAGAAGGATGAGAGTCGCGATCGCTGCCGGAAGAGCGATCCTGAAGTTTGCCTTGAACTTCTCTTTCATCTCGATGCCCTGGGTCTTCGTCGCTGCGATGGTCGTGTCACTGATGAAGGACAGGTTGTCGCCGAACATAGCTCCGCCGACGATCGTTGCAACGCAGAAGGCCAGATTGAGGTTCGCATCATTTGCGACGCTCATTGCGATCGGAGTGAGAACGGTGATCGTTCCGCAGGATGTACCCATCGCCATGGAAATGATGCAAGCGATGATGAACAGTCCCGGGATCGCAAAGCCTGACGGGATGATGTTCAAAAACATGTGCGCCGTACTCTCTGCGCCGCCCGCTGCTCCTGCCACGCCGCTGAAGGCTCCTGCCAGCAGGAATATGTAAAGCATGATCGTGATGTTGTCATCCCCTATTCCCTTGGCACATGCCGAGATCTTCTCGTCGAAAGGAAGATCCTTGTTCTGTATGAAGGCCACCGCCAGTGCGATCATGAATGCCACTACGACTGACATGACATAGAATCCCATGCCGCCCTCTACAGGACTGATATACTCGTAATAGATGCCGCTTCCCAGATATACCACCAGGAAGATGATGATTGGCAGTAAAGCCAGACCATTAGGTTTTTTCTTTTCCATTTCTGAATTCTCCTTGATGCTGAATATTCGTGCAAAATAAATTATATCACAGATGCAAATGATTGGCGGGGAAAAATAAAAAAGGAAGGCGGCCCGCAGTTTACACCACCTTGCAAAACGGAATAGAAAATCCCGGGACTCACCCTCCCGGGATTTTCATTTGAAGATAATGAACTATGTCCTTTGTCATTACACGGCTATTACAACCTATTTGAGCGTCCTGCGCAATGTCGAAATATGTTAATTTCTTCCAGCAATCGGTGCTCATTAATTCCCCAGCCATCTGTCGCTGGTTTCGATCACCGCCTTGCCCACTGCGAGGGACTGGCTCACATTGATGATGCGCTGGTTCCTGCTCCCTTTGAAGGCGAGTTCCAGGCTCCGCTCCGACTCCTCATAGGGACCGTCGATGAGCACATCGATGGACTCTAAGAGATCCCTGCGGGCATCCTTTGCATCATAAAGTTCTTCGAATGTGTAGCCGCTGTAAGATGCGACCTCGTAACCCGACTCTTTGAGAAGGCCTGCAAACTTCGCGAAATCTTCTGCCTGCGCGAAGGGCTCTCCGCCCGAGAACGTCACGCCGTGGCAGAGAGGATTGGCCTTCACGATCTCCAGAAGTTTCTCCGGGTCGAATCCCGTTCCTCCCTCGAAGGCCCAGGTCTCCGGGTTATGACATCCGTGGCATCTGTGAGGACAGCCCTGGGCGAAGAACGCCGTGCGTATGCCGGGGCCGTCAACGATGCTGTCTTCCTGTATTCCTGCTAGATATATCATTAGTGCTCAAGTCCGTGCTTTACTCTATCTCTTTCTTCGGCGCGCTTCGCGTCGTTCCACTTATCCATCGTTCCTACGAGATATCCTGTGATCCTGCGGATCCTCTCGAAACTAACGCCTTCTCCCATTCTCTCCTGCTTCGCAGTGATGTTGATATTCTCTGTCATTTGTACTTCCTCCTATTATTCGATTCCCTGGAATGCCGGCATCTCAGGGTAAAGTTTCTTGAGCTGCTGTGCTCTTTCAAATGGTATCTGCTCACCTTCACGTCTTCCGCATCTCGGACAAACATCTCCGATGACGCCTACGTATCCGCAGACAGGGTCTCTGTCTACCGGGTGGTTGATGCTGCCGTATCCGACGCCTGCATCGTGCATCCATCTTACGACGGTCTCGAATGCCTCTACGTTCTTCGCGGTATCGCCATCCAGCTCGACATAGCTGATGTGGCCGGCGTTACAAAGAGCGTGGTACGGTGCTTCCAGGCGGATCTTGTCGTATGCTGAGATCGGGAACCATACCGGGATGTGGAAACTGTTGGTGTAATATTCTTTATCTGTAACTCCCTTGATCTTGCCGTATCTGTGCTGATCCTGTCGGATGAATCTGCCGGAGAGACCTTCTGCCGGTGTGGCGAGAAGCGTGAAGTTCATCTTCATCTCCTGGGACTTCTTGTTGCAGAATTCTCTCATGTGGCCGATGATCTCAAGGCCCTTGGCTTCGGATTCTTCGGATTCTCCGTGGTGCTTGCCGTAGAGAACAGTCAGTGTCTCTGCCAGACCGATGAATCCCATGGAGAGTGTCCCGTGCTTGAGAACTTCTCTCAGCTCATCGGTGAGCTTGAGCTTGTCGGAATCCAGCCATACGCCCTGTCCCATCAGGAACGGGAAGTTATATACGTGCTTGCTT
The DNA here is from genome assembly GCA_946628525.1 of uncultured Bacillota bacterium. Next base: position 20,472 of record CAMOWO010000001.1, read on the forward strand.
GCCTGTATCTCGAATCTGTCGAGGAGCTGCTGTGCCACGAGTTCCATCATAGCGTCCAGTTTCTCGTAAAAGACCTTCTCATCACCCTTGGCTTCCAGTGCCAGTCTCGGCAGGTTGATGGATGTGAAGGACAGGTTTCCTCTTGAGAACGCGATCTCTCTGTCAGGGTCGTAGACGTTGCCCATTACCCTGGTCCTGCATCCCATGGTGGCTACCTCTGTCTCCGGTCTTCCCGGTACGTAGTACTGGAGGTTGAATGGTGCATCCAGGAACGTGTAGTTCGGGAAGAGCCTCTTGGCGCTTACCTTACAGCTCAGATGGAACAGATCGTAGTTCGGATCCTCCTTATTGTAGTTGACACCTTCCTTGACCTTGAAGATGTGGATCGGGAAGATACATGTTTCTCCGTGTCCGAGGCCTGCATCCAGTGCCATCAGGATGTTCTTGATGGCCATTCTGCCCTCCGGCGTCGTGTCTGTTCCGTAGTTGATGGACGAGAACGGGGTCTGTGCGCCGGCTCTCGAATGCATCGTATTCAGGTTATGTACGAGACCTTCCATGGCCTGGTACGTGTCTCTGTCCGTCTTCTCATAGGACCTCTTGGCTGCCCTCTTCGCGAACTTCAGTGCTTCCTCCGTCGTTACGAAATCGTAAGCCGCCGTCAGTTCTTCTGCAAAGGCGTCACGCAGCGCATCTTCGCACTCCATTCTGATGGAGATGCCGCTCTTTCTCTCTGCGGCAGCTGCCACTTCCTTCATGGTCGGAAGGACATCATCCATGTCGTACTTGTCTTCGATGATGTCTGCCATCGTCCTGATGAACGTCTTGCGGTATGTCTTGGCAACACCTTCTGCCATCGCATAATCGAAGTTCGGGATGGACTGTCCGCCGTGCTGGTCGTTCTGGTTCGACTGGATCGCGATGGCGGCCAGGGCTGCGTAACTCTGGATGCTCTGAGGCTCTCTCAGATATCCGTGTCCCGTGGAGAAGCCATCGTGGAACAGTTTCAGTATATCGATCTGACAACATGTCGTCGTCATGGAATAAAAGTCAAAGTCATGGATATGGATGTCGCCTTCGCTGTAGGCCTTCGCGTGCTCCGGTCTCAGAAGGTACATCTCGTTATATGCCTTCGCGCCTGCTGCTCCGATCTGCAGCATAGCACCCATGGCTGTATTGCCGTCGATGTTGGCATTGTCACGCTTCATATCGCTGATGCGTGCATCCACGTTGGTGATCTCATCGATGGTCTTCATCAGAGATGTATGTGCTTCTCTGACTCTCGTCCTGTCGGATCTGTAAAGGATGTATGCCTTGGCGGCTGCAGGGAACCCGTGGTCCATCAGTTCCTGCTCTACGAAGTCCTGGATACTCTCGATATCAGGGGCCTCCGTTACGAATTTCGCTTCCAGATCTCTCTGGACTGCGTTGGCAACATTCGCCGCATCTGATGCATCACCGTCGCTTGCAGCTGTCATTGCCTTGAGGATCGCGTTGGCGATCTTGCTCTCGTCGTACAGTACGACTCTTCCGTCTCTCTTAATAATACTGTGTATCATCTCAAACTCCACAAACAAACAAAATTTAGCCATATTGCCTATGCTATTATTTAAACACAATATATGGGTGCTGTCAATAGGACAACACCCAATATATGCTACCAGTTTTTGTATTTTTATTCAGAGCGAGTTCTGATCAGAACAGCAGATGCGCGATCGGACAGACGATGAGGATACTGATGAACGTGCTCTTGAGGAGCTCACTTCTCTGCATGATCTGCGGCGCTGCTTTGCCGATCAGAGCGCCAAGGGCGGAGATGGTGAGGATCGCCACGCAAAGGGTGGGCAGTACGTTCTCGGCGGCGTACGATATCTCATCGGCGATGATCTTGACGATGATCGTCCAGCTGCCTTTGTATTTGATGGGGATCATGAAGATCACGATCCCGATGATCGACGGGATGAGAAAGCCCGCCATCAGTTTTGCTCTGTGTTTATCCATGTTACCTTCCTCGGATTTTTTATGCGAGGAGATTATATCATATTTGGAGAGTATAATTGAATGTTGTGGTATGATAATGATGATAGTTACTGCGCCTTTTGATTTTAGGTGGATGAGATGAAGATGTTTCAGGTATCAACACTGCAGGCTCTTGCACTTGGATATTCCCGTTCCGTTGTAACAGTCAGGCAGCTGCTGGAGCACGGCAGCATAGGACTTGGCACTTTTGAAGATGTGAACGGTGAAATGATCGTTGTGGACGGGCAGTGCTTCCGGGCTACGGAAGATGGCACTGCTTATGAAGCAGCCCCGGATATGGGGGTCCCTTTCGCTTCTGTCGCTTCGGCTGAGGGCGGCTTGGAATTTGATATAGAAAAGATCGGTGATATCGAAAAGCTCAAGGAGATCCTCACTTTGAAGATCGAGGAGGATTTCGGGCTGAACAGCATGCACATCGCCAGGATCGACGGTTCATTTGGGATCGTGCGTGCCCGGTCGGAATCTGCATACCGCTCCCACCACGTAGATCTCAAAGATATCCTCTCCAAGACGCAGCGGGACTTCGCCTTCGAGAACATCTGCGGCTCGCTGGTATGCATCTACTACCCTGACTACATGGATGGGATCAATGCTCCCGGCTGGCATATCCATTTCTTATCGGAAGACAAGACGAAAGGCGGACACGTATTCGATCTGTCCATTTCCGAGGCGCAGGTGATGCTGTCTAAGATCAACAAGATCGAGATCCAGCTGCCGAGCGAGCCTGCATTTGATACTTACTCGCTCAAGCAGGCTTCGGGGGATGACATCAAGAAAGTGGAACAAGGAGACGGGAGATAGGGGTTTGAGATCATAACCACGTTTCTTGATACGTTTGTAGTCTTTGCGAAATTTTGTGGTAGTAACTAGCTGTAGCATGCTCATTCCTCTGCATCAAGCTCATCAAGATCCCTGAATCTGCCAGATTCTACATCTTCAAGCCCATTTTGAATCTTTTCGCGTATTTGTCCTGCTGTCATTCTTTCTGCATTTACAGAATCAGGAAATTGCTTTATCGTAACAGGAAACGGGATGCCGCCAACCATACTTATCTGTCTCAGATAAATATCAATCGCGGTAGACATAGATATTCCAAGCTGTGATAGTACCATTTCCGCATTATGTTTTACGTCTGGATTTACGCGAAGGTTTAATGTCGTATTCTTGTCCATTGATATTTCCTCCTCGCGGCAACTG
>CAMOWO010000002.1 GCA_946628525.1 uncultured Bacillota bacterium
GCTCTTGTTTTCCTCATCCAAAGCGTCCGCGTCTTTCAGCTGCCCGGCCAGTTCTTCGAACCGGTAGACGTCGATGTCCTGATAGAGCTCGTCGTTCCACCGGTAGACGTTGTTTACCGTAGTGATGATATCCCCCAGTTCATAAGGCTTCAGGTCTTTACGGAGACGGCTGACCAAAGTGTTGAGGCCGGATGACGGATTGATGGAATCGTCGTCCCCCCAAAGGTATTCGAACAGATCTGCGTTGGTGAACTTGGAGTCCCTGTTCACCAGCAGGTACTGCAGAAGCGCCGTTTTCTTTTTTGAATTCCCCAAAGCCGGCAGGATGCTCTCCCCGTCCAGGGTGATCTCGAATCTGCCAAGAAGGCATACTTTCAGTTCTGCCATCGTCTTACACCTTTCCTATCTTAATCTGCGTTTCAGCGCGTCAGGGTTGAAACTGTGTGCAAGGGCTGCATCGGCATCGATGAGCCCGTCGTTATACATTTTGAGAAGGCTGCTTTCCATCGTCACCATGCCCTCGCCCGCGTAGGTCTGCATCGCGGACTCGATCTGATGCGTTTTGGATTCCCGGACCATCGTTCGGATGGCAGGGTTGGCGATCATGACCTCGAAGGCCGGACGAAGGGCTCCTTCGTTCGTTCTGATGAGCTGCTGGGAGATGACGCCGCGAAGCACCATCGAGAGCTGGAGCCTGATCTGTGGCTGCATCTCTGCGGAGAATCCGTCCACGATCCTGTCGATGGTGTTACTGGCCCCGAGAGTGTGGAGAGTACTCAGGACGAGATGTCCTGTCTCAGCAGCCGTCATGGCGATGCTGATGGATTCAGGATCTCGGAGCTCTCCCACCAAAATGACGTCGGGAGCCTGCCGCAGGGCCGCTCTCAGCGCAGCACCGTAATCCTTTGTATCCAGCGAGATCTCACGCTGGCTCACGATGCTCTTTTTGTGCGGATGGAGGAACTCGATAGGGTCCTCCAGCGTGATGATATGATCGGCTCTCGTGGAGTTGATCTTATCGATGATGCAGGACAGCGTGACGGATTTGCCGCTGCCGGCAGGGCCCGTAACGAGGACGAGACCCTTTGTGAAATCGGCGAAATCCACGATCTGCTGCGGGATGTGATAGGCCGCAGGATCCGGGAGCTCGAAGGAGATGACCCTCACCACTGCGGAGAGGGAACCCCTCTGTTTGTACATGTTGGCTCTGAAGCGAGCCACCCCCGGAATGGCGAAGCTCAGGTCGTCATCGCCTTCCTCCTCCACTTTTGAACGAGTCGTGTTCCCGGCCAGGGCGTACATGCCGTTTATCAGCTCCCGCGTGTCGTCGGGGAGCATCTTCTCCTCAGAGAAGTTTACGAATTCTCCGTGGATCTTAAAGGACACCGGATGACCGGCAACGATAAAGATGTCTGCTGCGCCGCGTTCTTTGGCGCTTGTCAATATTTCTCTGAGATCTGCCATTTCATTACTCCACTGCCCAGGTCAGGATCCGGACTTTCTTATTCTCAACATCAGCTTCAACTTGTAATTCCTGTTTCTTATTTATGGCGATGCGGAAGGAAACGTAGCTTCCCTTCTGTGTCACATCGATATTTCCTGCATCCGTCTCGTAGACGGCCTTGACGCCGTTTATCTCAGCAGGCTTGGCCTTGCCCCGGGCGATCTTGTCCAAAAGATCTGCCGCCTCCGACTCTGCGGCGTAGTAGTTGTCGCAGTAGGTCTTGCTCTTCTGGCTCAGCTCCATCTTGGAGTCCGCCGAAATATAGGTGAGGGCCGCAAAGCATGCGATCACCAGCACGATGAGGGCGATGAGCACGGAAGCCACGCCGGTGCCCAGGTATGTGCGCCCGTTTTCTTTTCTCGGGTAACGTCTCGTGATGCGTTCCGTAAGGGTCGGCTTGTTCTGCATCATTTCTGCCCCCCTTCCTTCACTGATTTGAGATCCAGTTCATAGACCACGGTGCTGTCCTCGTTGTCCCTGATGAGGATGCCGTAGAGCCACAGATTGTGGGAGGCCTCCTTCGTCACCGTCGCCGTATAGGCCGCGCTCGTCTTTGAAGCGGGGTTCATATTTTCATCCATGTACAAAGTGAGGGTGTCTTCTTCCGTCTCGTAGGAAGCTCTTCCGCCCATGCGGGTCGCAGATCTTGTGAGGTTGCCGTTCTCCGCTTTGAGGGTCTCCGCGATAGAGGTGGTCTTCACCACGGCTTTGCTCAAAGCTTCCGCGTCCTGCGCCTGCCCGGAGGCTTTGACGAACATGTAGGTGCAGGTCACCGCCGCGAAAAGGAAGAAGGCCAGAAGGATGGACAGTTCCAAAAGCAGGAGGGATTTGCCGGACATCTTAGTCATTTGCGCCACCTCCCGCCAGATGCATATTGATGCCGGAGACGGCACCATCCTTGTCTGTCATGACGACTTGGAGAAGATCGTCTCCGGAGATCCGAAAGTCCACCGACTGCATCTCCATGATCTCCTGCCCGTACTCCGGAGCCACCTTGTTTCCTTCAAGCACCGTGACTTCTTTGAGAGCGTCCTCGTAGACGTAGAACCAGGTCTCCAGGTCTTTGCCGCCGGATCTTGAGCCCATGACGAGGGCCGGCACGCCGGCCTCCAGATCTTCGATGCGGACCTTGGACTTGTCCTCGCACTGGCGCACCTTCTGGGCGAAGTACAGGGACGCGGTATCCAGGTTCTGCCCGTTGGTGCCGGTGCTGGAGGTCCTGTACACGTTGACCCCCAGGAGGGCGAGCATAACAGAAGACAGGGCAAAAAGCCCCACGAGCACAACTATGAAAATGATGTCTACATAGTGTTTCTTCTTTTCCATGTCACTTCGATCATTCAATAGGGAAAACGGTTATTTCAGGCACCAGATTGGAGCCGATAAATACGTAGTGATAGACGTAGTCGTCTTTGTTCAGCGTGAGCATGTAGTTGTCGACCAGGTAGTCGATCTTCTCAGGGTATGCCCCCTCCAGCGCATAGCACTGCACGGCGTACTTGCGGACCGTGTCTTCTGCCATCTTCACATCTTCCGAGGTGTAGGTCGCCTTCATGTGGGTGCCCATCCAGGAAATGCCGCCGATGAGGAGGACGAAGCAAAGGGCCGCCGCGATTATGGAAATTTTGCGTCTTCCGGTCATGGCGTCCTCCTAGACAGATGTCATGATGTTCATGAGAGGGATCATGATGCTCAAAAGTATGCCGCCCACCAGCAGAGACATGACGATGACCAGTGTCGGCTCGATGACCCCGAGGACGGAGTTGATCTTCTCATTGATCTCGTCCGTGTACCTGTCGGCGATGAGGTCCATCATGGCGTCCGTGCGGCCGGCTTTCTCTCCGGCTGCCAGAAGGGACGGGTAGGTCCCCTCAAGGAGTCCCGCCTCGCTGACGGATTCCGCAAAGGTCTTGCCCGTCATCATGTCTTCTGATATCTTGCTGCATTTATCCTTGATCCAGGCCGACTCTGTCATCTCCGCCGTCATTTCCACCGCATGATCCAGAAGTACGCCTCCGGAGAGGAGGAGGGCCATGCTGTAGGCGAAGTTTCCTGCCTGGGATTTTCTCTGAAGTGATTTCATGAATGGGATAGAGGCGATCAGTCCCTTGCCGTCTCCGTCGGAGCTCAGGACCTTGCCGGCATTGATGAACGCCGCCACAAGGAGGATGAGGATGAGCACCAGGATCCCGATGAGGACAGCAGAAAAGGTGCTGCTCTCCGTCACCAGCTTGAGGATCAACGGCATCTTCGCTCCCGTCTCCCTAAAAACAGCGCCGAAGAGAGGCAGCACTTTGATGATGAGCACCGCCAGCACGCAAAACATCACGGCGATCATGATCAGTGGGAAGGTGAGGGCGTTCTTGATGGATTTGCCCAAAGAGTCCTGCCGCTCATAGTAGACCGCCAGCCCGTCCAAAACCTGCTCCATCTTGCCCGACGTCTGTCCGATGTCGATCATCCGCACCGCGTGCTGCGGGAACTTCTCCGTTTCGGAGATGGCATCCGTCAGGGTGCAGCCTTCGTCCACCTTTCGGCCGATGGCCTCGCAAAGCTCTTTTTTTCTCTTTTCGGTGGAGTTGTCCGCCATGATATAGAGAGCCTCGCCCATGCTGATCCCGCTCTCGAAGAGAAGGGAGAGCTCCCTGAAAAAGACGGCCATCTCCATTGGCTTTAGTTCATTGCTGCTTTTGCGTGGTCCCATAAGTGCCTCCGCTTATCAATAGAAATAAAGTTCGTGATTATTAATAGAAGTAAAGTGCGTGGTATTTGTCCTGATTGTTGACATAGTAGGATTCTGCGTCCGATCCTCCGGAAGCGGCATACGTCGGATCCATGAGGGTCCACTCGGTGCCGTCGAATTCGATGACGTTCTCGATCCAGCCCACATCGGAGATGTAAACGCTGATCCATGCGTGATACACGTCTCCGGAATAGCCGACCACGAGTTTTGTAGGAATATTCCTGATCCTCAGCATAGCACTCATCAGGGAGGAGTAGTCGAAGCAGATCCCCTTCTTGGTCTCTATCGTGTTATCGAGGGTCGGGATGTATCCCGGCTCGACCGTCTCTGCAAGGTCGTAGTCGTAGGAGATGTTCTCCGTGACGTAATTGTAGACATCCTGGACGACCTGAAGCTGGGTGCCGGAATCCTTCGTCACTTCGTAGGTCAGATCCACCACCTTGTCGCCCTTATCGAAATCCACGTAGTTGTTCGGATAGCGGAACGGGAGAGTGTCATCCTTGAGTTTCACATCCACTGTCTCGGCACAGACCTGGACGTACTGATCGTCCACTACATTCTCGTAGACTTCGACGTTGTATTTGCCGTCACCGCATGAGAACGGAAAGACCATGTATCCGGCTTTCTTGTGAAGATCGTACGTGTATGTGTTCCCGTCACACTTGAGCTGGAGCTTGACTTTGTCGCTGTCTCCCTTGTACTTGATGCATATGTACCCGTCATCCGTGTTGGAGGCATCGATCTCGGCAAGGTTGTTTCCCAGCACCTTGTCTCCCGGCATGGAAGGAACGACGAAGTCGCTCGTATCCACAGGTACGTCCCCTATATCAGTACTGCCCGAACCACCTGAGCCGCCGCATCCGGTGAAAAAAAGACAGCTGCCAAGCATGATAAGCGCTGCAAAAAGCGCGATAGACTTCCTCGATTTACCTTTACCCATATCAGTGATCTCCCAATGCATTGATATACGATAGTTACATATAATTATTCTACCAAAAAATGGCGGGAGTAGCAAGAATCTGCCGATGTATACAGCAGCAGGACAGGGGCAGCTCCGCAGAGAGGAACCGGCAGGTGCCCGTCCCGAGGACTTAAAGCCGGAGCGGACACATCCCCCCAGACTACACAATTCCAACACATGCGCCATCTAAAGTGTGCTATAATTGTCCCATGAGTAAAACCAGAAGAAGCACCGAATTCAAGAATAACAGCCGTGTCATAGACATGGATGAGGCCAGACAGAAGCGGCAGGCGAAGCGCAAGGTTCAGAGAGAGGCGAGAATGAAGCGCGAAGCGGCGAAAGTCAGAGAGCCTCAGACGAGAGGCAAGCGAGCGATCCGCCGGAAGAAAAACAGGAACCGGCTTTTGGCAGTGCTTGTCGTTCTTGTGGTGCTCGGAGTTGTGGCCGGCGCCGGCGTACGAGTCGCGACGCTTCTCGGGGAGAAGAACCAGTTGGAAGCCCAGCATGAAGCTTTGCTCAACGAGAAGGCGGAGCTGGAGCAGAAGATCGAGAATTCGAAAGACAAGCAGGCTTTGGAGGACGCAGCAAGGCAGGAACTCAGATTGATCAAACCGGGAGAGACACTGTACATGTTCCCGGCAGGTTTTGGACAGGATAAGAACGAAAGCGAATGAAGATAAAAGAAATCATAGTAGTCGAAGGAAGAGATGACACCGCAGCGGTGAAGCAAGCCGTGGATGCGGTCACCATAGAGACCCACGGATTCGGCATCGCCCGGCATACGTGGGAGCTCATCGATGAAGCGGCGAAGGGGCCGGGGATCATCGTGTTCACAGACCCCGACCACGCAGGGGAGCAGATCAGAAGAAGGATCCTGGGGAAGTATCCCGATGCGAAGGAGGCCTTCCTCCACAGAGATGATGCCACAAAAAAAGGTGACATCGGCATCGAGAACGCATCGCCTCAGGCCATCCGGGAGGCCCTGGAGAAGGCGCACTGCACCTGCGAAGAAGAGAGCAGAAACGAGATCACTTTGGAGCAGCTGGCCCAGGCAGGCCTTGCAGGCGGTCCCGGCTCATCCCAGCGGAGAGCGGCCGCAGGCAAGAAACTGGGCGTGGGCTACGCCAACAGCAAGACGTTCCTGGCACGGCTCAACAGGTTCGGGATAACCTGGGAGCAGCTCCAGGAAGCTTTGGAGAATCAGGAATAAATGGATTTATACGCAAGATCGACCATCGAAGCCATCAAGGCCGAACATAATTTCAAGCTGAGCAAGAGCCTCGGGCAGAACTTCATCACGGACCCCACCGTCATCGAAGATATTCTGGAGGGGTGCGGCGCAGGTCCCGAGGACCTTGTGATAGAGATCGGCCCCGGTATCGGCGTGCTGACGGATGCGGCGGCCCGGGCGGCGGCCAGAGTCGTTGCCATCGAGATCGATGACAAGCTCATCCCGATTTTGGAGAAAACGCTGGCCCAGCACGACAACGTGAGGATCGTGCACCGCGATGTGCTGAAGACGGACATAAACGAGATCATCAGAGAGGAGAGAGACGCCGGAAACTTCACTGGCGACGTGAAGGTCATCGGCAACCTCCCCTATTACATAACGACGCCGATCATCATGAAGCTCCTGGAAGAGGGAGTGGAGGCGGAGAGCATCACCATCATGATGCAAAAGGAGGTCGCTGATCGCATCAAGGCCGGTCCCGGCACAAAGGCGTACGGGGCCCTCAGTGTTGCGGTGCAGTACTACTGCGACATCGATCTGGTGGTGAAGGTGCCAAAAGAAGTTTTCGTGCCGCGGCCGAAGGTGGATTCCGCGGTGCTGAAGCTGACGATCAGAGAAGAGAAGCCCGTGACTCTCAAAGACGAGAGCACATTTTTTGCCTGTGTAAGAGGCGGCTTCGGGCAGCGGAGAAAGACGCTGGCAAACTCCATAACCGGAGTCTGCGGTCTTACGAAGCAAAGCGCCCGGGAGGTCCTCGAGGCGGCAGGTATAGATCCGGGAAGGCGCGCGGAGACTTTGGATATGGAGGAGTTCGGCCGCATCGCCAACGCCGTGACGGAGCAGGAGACAGAAGTTAATGGATAAACTCAAAGCATTCTGGCAGAAATTCCGAAGGTTTTCGGGAAGATATATCGTTGTTTTGATCGTGGAGGCCATAGGCCTGGACATCATTATCGAGACGCTGGCGAGGCACTCGCTGATCCAGAGTCTGATCTTCATATGCGGTCAGCCTTTGGTGGCGATCTGTAACATATCCCTGATATTCGCAGTTCTCACATTGGCCCTTCTCTTCAAGAAAAGGGTCTTCGCGGCCTCGATCATCGGCCTGATCTGGCTGCTTCTGGGGATCATCAACGGCGTGATCACCATGAACAGGATGACGCCGTTTACCACCAAGGATCTGGACAACCTGAAGGACGGGTGGTCGCTGATCAGCAACTACTTTTCCATCAAGACCCTGATATTCGTTATACTCGGCGTCGCAGCGACGGCTTTTCTGGGATGGTTCATCCACAAGAAGAGCCCGCGGATGAGCAAGAATCCGCGCTACAAGAGAGTGGCGTGCACCATCGTCATATCCGCAGCCCTTTGCTTTGCCATCATCCAGGGCGGCATGAGGTACGGCGTGCTGGACACCTTCTTCTACAGCTTACCGTCCGCATATGAGGAGAACGGCGTGCCGTACTGCTTCGTCATCACGGCGGTAGAGTCCGGCGTCGACAAGCCGAGGGACTACTCCGATAAGAGGATCACCGGCATCTTCAAAGACGGGGAGATGGGCAAGGACAAGATCTACACTCCGGGCAAGGACGACAACAAGAAGGTGGCGAACAAGCCGAACGTTGTATTTCTGCAGCTGGAGTCCTACATCGATCCGACCCTCGTCAAATCGGTGGAATTCAACAAAGATCCGATGCCGAACTACAGGAAGCTCATGAAGAAGTACTCCTCGGGCTACCTGACGGTGCCGGCCTGCGGCGCAGGAACGGCCAACGTGGAATTCGAAGTCATGACGGGAATGAGCGTCAAGAACTTCGGACCGGGAGAATACCCGTATAAGACCATACTAAAAGAAAACACGGTGGAGGCAGCACCATATGATATGAAGCAGCTGGGCTACAAGTCCCACGCCATCCATAACCACAGAGGTGCCTTCTACTTCAGGAACAAAGTGTTCGCCAACATGGGATTCGACACGTTCACCTGCCTGGAATACATGAACAACGTCATCAAGACGCCGAAGAACTGGGCGAAGGACGCGATCCTCACCGACCAGATCATGGACGCCATGAAGAGCACCAAGGGCAGCGACTATATCTACACCATATCGGTGCAGGGCCATGGCAGATACCCGACGGAGCAGGTGCTGGACAATCCTGAGATCAAGGTGACGAACTACAAGACCGAAGAGCAGCGCTGGGCCTACGAGTACTACGCCAATCAGGTCTACGAGATGGATCAGTTCGTGAAGGAACTGACGGACACTTTGGAGAAATTCGATGAAGACGTGATCCTCGTCATGTACGGCGATCACCTGCCGGCTCTCGACATGACAGAGGACGAGATGAAGAACGGATCCCTCTATGAGACGCAGTACATCATGTGGGACAACTTCGATCTGCCGGTGATCCACAAGGACCTCATGGCATACCAGATCAATGCGGAGTGCATGCACAGGCTGGGCATCTCCGTGGGCGTCATGAACAAGTTCCATCAGGACAACGCCTATTCCGAGACGTATCTGGATGACATGAAAGCCCTGACATACGATATGCTCTACGGGGATAAATACATCTACGGACAGAAGGATGTGTTCAAGCCGACGAACCTGCATATGGGCATCCACGAGATCAAGATCGACGAAGTGGTCCAGGTGGGAGACAAACTGTACATCAAGGGTCAGAACTTCACGGAGTTCAGCAAGATCTCCCTGAACGGAGAGGCCCTCAAGACGGTATACCTCAGTCCGACGCTTCTGCAGCTGAATGAAGAAGTGAACCCGGAAGATGCCGCCAAGATGAAAGTCAGCCAGGTGGAGAAGAACAAAGAGATACTCAGCACGACAGAATAACAGGAAGCCGGCCTTTAGGGGCCGGCGTTTTCCGAGGGGAGCAGGCGATGTTTCGAAAAGTGAGAGTGCCGACTCTCGAAAGCGAGAGGTTGCTCCTGCGCAGTTGGCACAGAAAAGATGCGCAGGATCTTTATGAATACGCAAAGGATCCGGATGTGGGACCCGCCGCAGGCTGGGCGCCTCACAGAAGTGTGGGGGATTCCCGCATGATCATAGACAGCGTCTACCTTGAGCGGATGGACTGGGCCATCGTCGACAAAGAGACGGATAAGGCCATCGGCAACATCGGCTTCGATGAGGACATCCTCCGGCGCAAGGTGAACAGCAAGGAACTGGGATACTCCCTTTCCCGGCAGTACTGGGGCAGGGGCATCGTCACGGAAGCGACGAAGCTGGTGGTGGACTACGCCTTTTCTGTTCTGGGACTGGAATGCATCACCATGAGGATCGAAGAGGACAACGAAGCCAGCAGGAGAGTCGCGGAGAAGTGCGGCTTCCGATTCGAGGGCGTCCTCCGTCACTCGTACAAGCGGTATGATCTGCGGATCGCCGACATGGCCTGCTACTCGATACTGGCATCAGACTACTACGAAGAGAAGGATAAGGATGGGCAAGAAGAAGGATAAAAAGATAGAAAAGACGAATGCTGTCCGGATGGTGGAGGCGGCAGGGATCGAATACACCATGAGGACCCAGGATCTCTCGGACGGATTCACCAGCGGCCTCGAGATCGCCAGGATGCAGGGACAGGACCCTGCCCAGGTGTTCAAGACGCTGGTCACCGTCAGCAGCAAGGGGGAGCACTTCGTGTGCGTCATCCCCGTGGACCGGGAACTGGACCTGAAGAAGGCGGCGAAGCACTTCGGCGTGAAGAAACTGGAGATGCTCCTCTCCCGCAAACTCTTGGAGACTACGGGATACATCCATGGGGGATGCTCCCCTGTGGGCATGAAGAAACCCTTCCCGACGGTGGTGGACAGCTCCGCAGAGAACTTTGAGACCATCATGGTGAGCGGAGGAAGAGTGGGTCTTCAGATGGAACTGAAGCTCGAAGATCTGCTGGAGATCACCGGCGCTGCTTTGGACGATGTGACGACATGAGGTCATTAGAAGTGGAATCAGCCGCTCTGATGTGGTAGAATATCATTACACTCTCTGTTACAGCCGATAAGAGAAAGAGCAGAACTATGTTGCAGAAACTCAGGAAACACAAGAAACTAAGCATCTTGGCAGGCATCATGGCATGCTTCGTTCTGATGGGCGGGTATGTATGCTACCAGCAGTATTGTGTCATCGATGCGTATGCTATCACAGCGGACGGAGAGCAGATCGCCCTCGTTGGCTCGAAAACAGAGGCCAAGGGTGCAGTGGAGAAGGTCGTCACCGAGTACGTGCCGGAAGGGACGCAGGTGCGGCAGATCAACACAGACAAGAAACTTTCGGTGGTCAAGGAGAGGGTCCGCAAGGTGGACCACGATATCATCTCTGAGAATGAAGCGGCAGACGTGATCCTGGCCATGAATGAGCAGGAAGATCCGGCATTCACCGTGCAGGTGAAGTCCGACAGGAAGGAAACGGAGACCATCGAGCGCGACGTGAAGACCGTCACCGACGACGAAACATTTGAAGACACCACCACCGTACAGGAAGAAGGCAAGGACGGCAAGGCAGAGATCACGATCCTCACGACTTCCGTGAACGGCGCGACGAAGAGCGAGAAGGAAGTGGCGAGAAAGGTCCTCGTCAAGCCGGAGACCCAGATCGTGGCACAGGGAACGCGTCAGCTTCCGGGACTTGAGACGACGAGGTACAGAGATCTCAGCGAGATGGTGGACGGAAGAGACGATGCCGAAGGGACCAAGATCGCAGAGTACGCCTGCAAGTACGTGGGCATGCCTTATGTATGGGGCGGCTCGAGTCTTACATCCGGTGCGGACTGCAGCGGATTCATGATGGCGGTCTATCAGAAATTCGGATACAAAATGACGCGGCGCGGCTTCCTCAAAAGCGGCACGAAGGTGAAGAACCCGCAGGCCGGAGACATCGTGTACTACCCGGGACACGTAGCCATATATATCGGCAACGGCAAAGTAGTCCACGAACTGAACAGATCCAGAGGATGCGTCGTGACGTCGGTCAATCTGTGCGGCAGACACTCATACTGGAGAGTGGCCCGCTCGCCGGCAGATGAATAAACATGATATAGACGAGAGTCCGGTCGAGACATTCGATCCGGACTTTTTTGTATGATGACGGCGGCCACCGTGTTTGTACACAGGCGACAAATAATCTCGCGATTTTTTGTGGACGAATCATAAAGAATCTTCAACCACATATTGACAGATTCGTCTGTTTGAGTTACTCTATAAATTACGCAGGTCTACGCCCAAACAGGCGGAAGAGACGGCGAAAACCTTTGCAAATACGGGCGATACGCCTGAAAATAGATTGGAGATGTCAAGGTAAAATGGCAAGAAGATTGAGCGAAGCAGTAGAAATCAGATGGCACGGCAGAGGCGGCCAGGGCGCGAAGACGGCATGCCTGCTTCTGGCGGACTGCGCATTCAGTTCCGGCAAGCACGTGCAGGGCTTCCCGGAGTACGGCCCGGAGCGGCAGGGTGCACCGATCACCGCGTACAACAGGATCACGGATGAACATTACAAAGTCCACTCCAACATCTACAAACCGGACTACGTCGTCGGCGTGGATGAGACGCTGCTCAAGTCGGTGGATGTGACGAAGGGACTAAAAGAAAACGGCGCCCTCATCATCAATACGAGGAAGACTCCGGAGGAGATCCGCAAGATCGTGGGATACCCGGGACGCATCGGTGTCATCGACGCGGAGAAGATCTCCATGGACACTTTGGGAAAGAACTTCCCGAACACCCCGATGCTGGCGGCAGTGGTCAAGGTCAGCAAGGTCATCGATCAGGACAAGTTCATCGAAGACATGCAGGAATCCTTCGAGCACAAATTCCGGACGAAACCGCAGCTCATCGAAGGCAACATGAGAGCATTAGTCAAATCCCTTGAAGAGGTACAGGTAGGATAATGAAAACAAGAGCCAAAGACATAAATGAGAAGATAACCTGGCAGGATATCACCATCGGCACAGAGATCTACGAGCCGGGAACGTCAGCCTTGGTGGAGACGGGTGACTGGAGAGTCATGATCCCGGTGTTCCTGGAAGACAAGTGCAAGCAGTGCCTGCTTTGCGTGCCGTTCTGCCCCGACAGTTCGATCCCGGTAGCGGACGGCAAGCGGCTGGACTTCGATTTCGTGCACTGCAAAGGGTGCGGGGTGTGTGTCAAAGTATGCCCGTTCGATGCGATCGATTTCGTGAAGGAGGATAAGTAATGGCCAAGCGCGACAGAATGTCAGGAAACGAAGCAGTGGCAACAGCCATGAAACAGATCAATCCGGATGTGATGGGGGCATTCCCGATCACGCCTTCTACAGAGATCCCTGAGTACTACTCCAGGTTCATCGCCGACGGGGAAGTGGATACGGAGTTCGTCGCTGTCGAGTCAGAGCACAGCGCCATGTCCGTATGCATGGGCGCCGCTGCAGCAGGTGCACGAGCGGTGACGGCCACTTCATCGGCGGGACTGGCCTACATGTGGGAACTGCTCTACGTTGCGGCATCCCAGCGGCTGCCGATCACCATGGCGGTGGTAAACCGTGCCCTCACGGGACCGATCAATATCAACAACGACCACTCCGACTCCATGGGAGCCAGAGATTCCGGCTGGATCCAGATCTACGCGGAGTCCAATCAGGAAGTTTACGATAACTACATCCAGGCCATGCCGATCAGCGAGACCATCCGGCTTCCGATCATGATCTGCCAGGACGGTTTCATCACCAGCCACGGCGTGTCCAACATCGAACTGATGGAAGACGAGGAAGTCAAAGATTTCGTCGGCGAGTACGAGCCGGACAACTATCTTCTGAAGCACGAGAATCCTTTGGCCATCGGGCCTTACGGCACGTCCCCGTACTACATGGAAGCAAAGCGTTCCCAGGCGCAGGCCATGAAGGACGCCATGCCGATCATCATCGACGTCGCCCGGAGATTCGAGAAGGTGACGGGAAGGAAGTACGGATTCTTTGAGGAATACATGATCGACGATGCAGATGTGGCCATCGTTGTGATCGGCTCATCTGCCGGAACAGGCAAAGAAGCGGTGGACCGTCTCCGTGCCGAAGGTAAGAGGGTCGGACTCATCAAGCTGAGAGTCTTCCGTCCGTTCCCGCGTCAGCAGTTGGCGGAAGCCATGACGAAGGTAAAGGCGGTTGCCATCATGGACAAGGCGGAATCCTTCTCCAACAGCGGCGGCCCGCTCTTCAGCGAGGCGAGAAGTTCGCTGTATGACCTGCCGAACAAGCCGTACTGCATCAACTACATCTACGGCCTGGGTGGCAGAGACATAACGGTTGAGGACTACTACGAGATCTTCAACGACCTGTTCATCATCCACGATACGGATGATCCGGGAGATATCTACAGATACGTCGGCGTTCGCGACTCAAGATACGGCGAGCGCGGATTCGATCACAGAAAGTACGAAGATTAGGAGATAGATATGGCATACAGTCTAAAAGAACAACTTGCGAAGCCGGAAAGGCTGGCACCGGGCCACAGACTTTGTGCAGGCTGCGGAGCCGGCATCGCGGTCAGGGGCGTTTTGAGGGCCCTGAAGCCGGAGGACAAGGCCGTGATCACGAATGCCACGGGATGCCTGGAAGTATCCACCTTCATATATCCGAACGTGGCATACACGGACAGCTATATCCATACGGCGTTTGCCAACGGTGCAGCCACCTGCGCCGGCGTCGAGACTGCATACAAGGTGCTGAAGAAGCGCGGCAAGATCGATGACACCTTCAAGTTCATTACCTTCGGTGGTGACGGCGGTACCTATGATATCGGCATCCAGTCCCTTTCGGGCGCCATGGAGCGTGGACATGACATGGTCTACGTCTGCTACGATAACGAGGCGTATATGAATACCGGCATCCAGAGAGCATCCTCCACACCGCGTTTTGCAGATGCATCGACAGCCCCGGCGGGAACGGTGATACCCGGCAAGATCCAGAACAAAAAGAATCTCACGGAGATCATCGCGGCTCACAACATACCGTACGCCGCCCAGACGACTTTTCTCGGCAACTTCAAGGATCTTCACGAGAAGTCAGAGAAGGCGATATACACGGAAGGTCCGTGTTTCCTCAACATACTGGCACCGTGTCCGAGAGGATGGCGCTACGAGACGGAGGACATCGCGGAGATCTGCAAGCTGGCAGTGGACACCCACGTGTGGCCTTTGTATGAGATCGTGGAGGGCAAATGGCATCTGACCTACGAGCCGAAGAAGAAACTTCCGGTGGAGGAATTTCTGAAGCGGCAGGGCCGGTTCGCCCACATGTTCAAGAAAGGCAACGAGTGGATGATCGATGAGACCCAGGAATATGTAGATAAAGAATGGGAAAAGCTCCTGTCAAAATGTGAATAAGTTAATCCGCTATATATTCAAAAAACTTGTTCCATATCGTGAAATTGGAGTATAATAAAGTGTAAGTTATTTTTCATTATAAAAAAGGAGAACTGACGATGGGAATTATTGATAAGATCAAAGAAACTGCAGATGATATCCTCGAAAAGACTGACCTTGACGATAAGGTAAAGGCTAAGGCAAAGGAAGTTCTTGATAAGACAGATATCGACGAAAAGGTTATCGGTGCTGCTAAAGGCGCAAAAGGAAAAGTAGACGATGCACTGGACAAGACTGATCTCGATGAGAAGATCAAGGCTAAGGCCGGCGAACTCGTTGACGAAGCTGTAAGCAAGGCTAAGGATGTTAAGGGCAAGATCGACGGTGCTGACAAGGCAGAAGCTCCTGAGAAGGGCGCAGTACCACCACTCTACACTGAGAGATCAATTTTCAGATATTAATAAAATAAAAAATGGAGATGCGGGTTGCATCTCCATTTTTTATTGCTTGCGTTCGGATGGCGGGTCTACCATTCCTGAAAGGCCTCTGCGGCTTTTGCCATGGCTTCGCTGATGTGCAGATGCTGGGGGCAAAGCTTCTCGCATTTTTTGCACGTGACGCAGTTTGAAGGAATGTCTGGTTTGATCCATTCATAACTCTCACGCATTGCGGGGGAATCACCGAAGATACGGTACTGATTATAAAAATCGATGAGTTTCGGGATGTTGAGCCCGACAGGGCATGGCATGCAGTACTGGCATTTGGTACAGTCATATACCGTGAGCCCCTGGAGGATCTTGCGGACTCCGCTCATGATCAGCATGTCTTCTTCGCTCATGCAGCCGGGCTTCAGTTCGCCAAACAGCTTGATGTTGTGTTCTGCCTGATCCTTATCGCTCATGCCGCTGAGGATGGTGAGGATCCCCGGCTGGTCTGCCAGCCATGAGAATGCCCAGTCCACCGGCTGGCGTTTCTCGCTCATCTGCGCCCAGAGGGCCTCCGTCTCGGATGGGAGACCGCCGGCCAGCTTGCCGCCTTTGAGGGGCTCCATGATGACCACCGGCACTCCTTTGGACCTGGCGTATTCGAGGCCTCTGCGGCCTGCTTGGAAATCTTCGTCGAGATAGTTGTACTGGATCTGGCAAAGGTCCCACGGGTAGGCGTCGATGACCTCCTCGAAGAGTTCCGGGTCGTTGTGGTAGGAGAATCCGATGTACTTGATCTTGCCTTCGGCCCGCTTTTTTTCCATGAAGCCGAGAACGTCGTACTTCTTCGTGGTGACCCAGGTGGAATCGTGGATGTCGTGGATCAGGTACACGTCGATGCAGTCGAGGCCGAGACGCTCCAGCTGTTCATCGAAGATCCGATCCAGATCTGCTTTTTTGTTCAGATACCATGGCGGCATCTTGTCCGCCACCAGGACCTTCTCCCGGTATCCGTCCTTCAGGGCCTGCCCCAGGATCTTCTCGCTTTCGCCTCCGTGGTACATGTAAGCGGTGTCGACGTACGTTATGCCGCTGTCGATGGCGCTGCGGATCATGTTGACCGCCGCCTCCGTATCGATGCCGCCGCCCGGTTTGCTGGCAAACCGCATGCAGCCGAGGCCGAGAAGGGACACCTTTTCACCGTTGAAATCAGAATAAAACATATGAACCTCTCCTTGTAAAATAGCTGGCTCCAGTATAACACAAAAGGGCGCCGCAGCGCCCCTCAAACGTTCTGGTCATCAGTAATCTTCTTCCTCCCAGTCTTCTTCGGACATTTCGTAAACGACGGTGTCGCCTTCCTTCAGACCGCTCTTGATCTCGATGAACTCATCGCCTTTGAGCCCGGTCTTGACTTCGACCTGCTCTGCCGCGTCAAGGTCGATGCCGCCGCCTTCCTCCATGTCTTCGTCCGACTCTTCGCCGCCTTCGGAAGCCGCTTCTTCTGCCGCGTCTCCTCTCAGCACGCTGACGTAACTGTGACCGTCCTCTTCATAGACGGCGTCAACGGGAACGCCGATGACATCCTTCGCTTTGTCCAGGGTGATTTTGGCCTTGCCGTTCATCCCCAGTTTGGCCTTGCCGTCGTTGTCGAAGACGATGCTCACGGAGAAGGTGGAAGTGCCGCCGCCGTATTCACCGACATCGCTGACGAAGGAGACTTCGCCTTTGTACTTGCCGCCCACGGCGCTGACTTTGACCGTCGCCAGATCGCCTTTGTCCACCTGGAGGATCTTGTTCTCATCCACTTCCAGATCCATCTTCAGCACGTCGGTGCCTGCGATGGTCACGGAATGATCGTTCGTCAGCTTGCCGTTTTTGGCCGGCAGCTTCCAGTCCAGGACGACGCAGTTGTACGGCGCCGTCATCTTGGCACCGTTGGTATAGACCAGGATCGGGTCGCCTTCTTTGATCTGCTGGTTCTTGGACACCTTGACTTCCTTGAGCCGGTAGGTGGCGTGAGGGACCTTCTCTTCTTCGAGGACGCTCTTGACTTCCCCTTCGGAGGAGATGGTGTTCTCGATGGTCATCACTTCCGCCACGGCAGTCATGCTGTCGTAGGACATGTCCTCGCTCACCTCGGTGTTTCGCGGGTGGGCGAAGATGAGCACCGCCGCGATGGCCGCCAGCAGGCATATCAGTATGATTATCTTTTTCTTTTTCGAAAGATTCTTTAGTCTCTTCATGACGTCCTCGCTACTTGTACTTAACGTAGATTTTATAAGTCCTCACGTCGCCGTTCTGGGCGGTGACGTTGATCACGATCTTGCTCATGTCCACCGAAACGTTCTCGTTTCCCACGATGTTGACGCGGGCCGTCCGGTCTTCTGCTGCCGCATTCACGCCCAAAGAAGTCACGGTCTTTTCCAGTTCCACGAAATACGTGGTTCGCGTCTTGTGGAACTTCTGCGTCATCTCGTGGCCGGTGACGGAAAGGGATCTCAGGTAGTTGTCGGAGGATCCTTTGTACTCCGGTTCTTCCCCGGCGCCGCCGTCTTCGTGGAAGCTGCCGCCCGGTTCTTTCTCAGGCTTTTCTTCCTTCTGGGCAGGTTTCGTTTCCTTCGCCTTCGTCGCCGGCTGTGTCTGCTTCGTCTCCTTGGTCGGCTCCGTCTGATCCGTCGGCTCTGTAGGCTCTGTCGGCTCGGTTGGTTCCTCTTCCTTCGTATTTACCGTGAAGGTGAACATCTCCGGCTCCGGCGCCTCTCCTTCCGTAAGGATCTCTGCGGTGACGGTGTACTCCGTCTCGGCCTTCAAGCCTTCGTCCGTCCGGATGGTGAAGTGGAACTCATTGGTGTCTTCCGCTTCCGAAGGATCAAAAGTGTACGTTTCTTTGGACTTGTTGTACGTCACATCCAGGTCTTCCTGAAGATCCAGGTATGGCGCAGGCTCGTCCGAAGAGATCGTCAGCATGACCTCAAAAGGTCCCGTCGCGGACTCTTTGTACGTCGTAAGGTCCACGGTGAACTCCAGGGTATCTCCCGCGATGAGGTCTGTGTCATCCGGGACCTTGAGAAAATCGTTGTCTGCGAATGACACCGCCAGGAATGCCGGGATCAGAAGCAGGACGAAAAGCAGCGGTATGATATATTTCTTTCGCATTTTGATACCTCCCCCATCACTCGTATCGGAGGGCTTCCACAGGCCGCAGGCCCGCTGCCCTTCGCGCAGGCAGGATGCCGAAAATGAGGCCGACTGCCATACTTACGCCAACTGAAACGAATATCATGAATATGTCCGGCGAGAACTGGGCTCCCACGAGGATGGCCACTCTGCCGAAGACGAGTCCCGTGATGACGCCGATGAGGCCGCCGGCAAGGCTGAGCACCATGGACTCGATGAGGAACTGGAACATGATGTCTTTGCGCTTGGCCCCGAGGGACTTGCGGATGCCGATCTCTCTGGTGCGCTCCGTGACGGATACAAGCATGACGTTCATGACGCCGATGCCGCCCACCAGAAGAGAGATGGATGCGATGCCCCCGAGGAGCAGTGCCATGGTCCTGTTCACCTCATTCATGGAATCGCGCATCTCCTTTTCGGAGTAGAGCTCGCAGCTGTCGGAGCTGAGTCCCAGATCGTCGCTCAGAAACGACTTCAGTTCCTCTGTGACCATGTCCACATCGTCTTCGCTGGCCGCCCGGACGTAGAACTCTGTTATGGCCGCGCTGGCACCGAGGTATCCTGCGGTGCTGATGGGAATGAACACCTGGTTGGCCGTCATATCGGACATGGAGGAACTGCTCTTCAGGACACCGATGACGATGTAATCGTCACCGTTGAGCTTGATGGCGTCGCCGCAAGGATCGGAATTATGCCAGTATTTCCCCGCGATCTTGTTTCCCAGCACGGCACACTTCGTGCCGTTGTCCACGTCGATCTTCGAGATGTCCCGGCCCTTCTCGATCTCGTAGCCCATCATGTCCGTGAAATTCGCACCGGTGCCGTACAGCTCCGCGCTTCCGGCCTTCTGGCCCTCCCGGCTGATGGAGGCGTCCAGCATGACTCTCGGCGCAGCTCCCAGCACCTTGTCGAGGCCCTGCACCCTTTGGAGGTCCTCATCGGTAAGCGCCTTCTCTTCATCGTAGACGTACACTTGTATGAGATCCGCCCCGAAGGAGGCGAACTGCTCGCTCACGCTTTTGGCGGCGCCGTTGACGAGGCCCACCAGCAGGATCACCGAGGCGATGCCGATGACGAGGCCGAGGATCGTAAGGCCCGACCGCAGCCGGTTGCCAAGTATATTTTTAAGTGCGATCTTTATGGTCAATGAAAGATTCATTGGCTGCCTCCTCTGATTCCTTCAGTTTGCCGTCCTCGATCCTGATGATGCGCCCGGCCCCCGAAGCGATGGAAAGGTCGTGGGTGATCATGACGATGGTCTGCCCGCTGTCGTTCAGCTCCTGCAAAAGCTCCAGGATGTCTCTTCCGGTGGACTGATCCAGTGCGCCGGTCGGCTCGTCGGCCAGTATGAGGGACGGCTCTCCTGCCAGTGCCCGGGCGATGGCCACTCTCTGCTGCTGGCCGCCCGAGAGCTGGTTCGGTAGATGCTTATACCTGTCCGCCAGTTTCAACTTCTCCAGCATGTTCATTGCACGTGACGCCGCTTCTCTCTCGCTCAGCCCCCGGTAGAGGAGGGGGATCATCACGTTCTCCAGCGCCGTCAGCTTCTGAAGAAGATAGAAGCTCTGAAAAACGAAGCCGATCTTCCTGTTTCGGATCACGGACTGCTCATCGTCCGTCAGATCCGTGACGTCCATCCCGTCCAGAAGATACGTCCCGCTGTCCGCCTTATCGAGGAGCCCGATGATGTTCATAAGGGTGGATTTGCCCGACCCGGACGGCCCGGTTATGGCCACGAACTCCCCGCTTGAAATAGAGAATGTGGCGTTGTCTACTGCTTTGATCGTCTCACCTCCCAGTGAGAATTCTTTGATGATGTTCTTCATTTCTATCATGTCAGTTGCCTCGATTCTCATGGAGTATACGGATCCTGTTGTCGGACCGCAGCCCATCCTTTATCTCTACGTTCATGGCATCGCTCTCGCCGAGCGTCACTGCCTGTTTTCGCGTTTTGTTGCCGTCTACGACATTTACAAAAGGTTCGCTGTTTTCATCGAATTGCACGGCTTCCACCGGAAGTGCAAGTACGTCGTTTCTCTCCGAGATGGTGATGACGGAGTTGGCGCTCATCCCGGGCCGTACGGTGCCGTCGTTCGGGAAACTGATGAGAACGGTGTAGTAGGCCATGCTGCCTCCCTCATCATCTCCTGCCTCGTCTTCGTATTCCCCTTCGCCGTAGTCCTCGGAGAGGTCTTCTTCTTCCTCTTCGTCTCCTTCTGCGTCCGGATCTTCTTCTGCAGCATCTTCGTCTTCATCCACATCTTCATCTTCATCCTCTTCGGATCCGCCGGAGATCAGGCCGTTTGAGATGCCGTTGATCCGAATGATCCGGCCCTTGTATTCCTTCTCCTTCTGGGCGTTTATGATGATGACGGCCGTGTCGTCCTTGTGCATATCGTTGATCCTGTCCTCAGGGATGTGGATGCTGAGAAAAAGGTCTCCGGTGCTTCGAAAACTGAGGTAGTCGGAGGAAGAAGGGATGTCTCCTCTGGAGAGATCCGGGATCTTCGTGACGATGCCGTCTGCCGGGGCATCGGTGTGGCTACCGTCGGTGTAGTAGACCAGCGGCTGTCCTTTGATGACCCGCTCTTTTTCCTCTGCCGTGCATGCGGAGAACTTCTTCTTCGTCTCGAGGGCGATCGTCTCCTCTTTTCCTGCCGTGACCTGGCCGGCGGCCGTGAGGGTCTGCTTCATGGAGACGCGCTCCGGAGAAACCGTGCGGTACGTCACTTCGTCGTCGGCACCTTTTTGCACAAAAAACAGCACCGCAGCCGCGCAGATACAGATGCACAGCAAAAGGGTGCCGGATATCAAAATGATTCGTTTTTTTCTATCTATGTTCTTCATTCTGTCTGAGATGCCTCGCTTGCTCGTCTTTCTTCCTGTAATCAAGTGTACTACTATAAAAGACGTGTGTACAGGGCGAAAAGTTTCGAAAGAAAGCGGGAAATGAATATTCCCGGGGCAATTCTGCGTCCCCGGGGTTGACATTTCATACCATCTGCTTTATCATTTTACCATACTACAGTAACGGGATTGCGGTAGTAGGAAAATATCAATTTTAAAAGTGATGATCATGAGAGAAAACAACTACAGGAAAAACAACTTCGGCTTTAGCTTTTTCTTTAGCTTTACTGGATATACGCAGTAAGGTTTGTTTGCTACGCTGAAGGATGTGAGAAAGACAGAATGATTCACACGGGTGTGGCGCAAACCGGCGCCGCACCCTTTTTAATTCCCATGGTTTCAGGAAGGAGAAACACATGACACAGTATTATCAGAAAGAGATCGAAACAGCCTCGAGGGAGGAGATCCTGGCGATCCAGAACGAGAAGATCGTGAAGCAGGTCCAGTACGTATACGACAACGTGCCGTACTACAGAGCCCTGATGGACGAAAAAGGAGTCAAAGCGGAGGATATCAAGAGTGTAGATGATATCAGGAAGCTCCCATTTCTGACAAAGGACGACCTCAGAGAAGCGTATCCGTATGGACTGCTGGGTACAGATCTGAAGAATTGCGTGCGCATCCATTCTACATCAGGTACTACAGGAAGGCGCGTCGTAGCGTTCTACACACAGGAAGATATCGACATCTGGGAAGAGTGCTGTGCCAGAGCCATCGTGGCAGCAGGCGGTACTGATGAAGACGTCGTCCAGGTCTGCTACGGATACGGACTGTTCACAGGTGGAGCAGGACTTGACGGAGGTTCCCATAAGGTGGGCGCCCTGACGCTTCCGATGTCATCCGGCAACACGGATCGTCAGATCCAGTTCATGATGGATATGAATGCCACAGTCCTCTGCTGTACTCCTTCGTATGCTGCATTCATCGGAGAAACCCTGGCAGAGAAGGGATATAAACCGGAAGATAATAAACTGAAGGCAGGTATCTTCGGAGCAGAACCATGGACAGAAGAGATGCGCCAGAGCATCCAGAACAGTCTGGGTATCAAAGCATACGATATCTACGGTCTCACAGAAACATCGGGACCGGGCGTCTCCTTCGAATGCGA
Source organism: uncultured Bacillota bacterium (assembly GCA_946628525.1). Next base: position 22,409 of record CAMOWO010000002.1, read on the forward strand.
AGCGCAGACAGGTATGCATATCAACGAAGACCACTTCTATGCAGAAATCATCGACCCTGAAACAGGAGAGGTGCTGCCGGAAGGTGAGAAGGGTGAGCTGGTATTCACATCTCTGGATAAGAAGGGATTCCCGCTTCTCCGCTACAGAACGAAGGACATCTGCATCCTGAGCCGTAAGCCATGCTCATGCGGCAGAACGCATGTGAAGATGACGAAGCCGCTGGGAAGAAGCGACGACATGATGATCATCCGTGGTGTCAACGTATTCCCAAGCCAGATCGAAGC
>CAMOWO010000003.1 GCA_946628525.1 uncultured Bacillota bacterium
GAGCAGAAGGAAGTGGGCAAGAAGAAGGTGGCCGAGAAACTCAAAGCGGAGCTCGAAAAGGATGCTCCCGAGGACAGCGACAAGTACGTCACCAGGTGGTGCAGGAGCAAGATGCTCCAGTACGACAAGGACATCTTCGGGGAGCCGAAATACGTGAAGTTCGAGGACACGATGCTCCCGGTACCGGCAAAACCGGAGGCGATGCTCAGAGTGGAGTACGGCCCGTCCTGGTACATGCTCCCACCGAAGGAGGATCAGGAGATCCACGACTTCGCCGTGGTGAGCAGCATAAGCTACAACAACTACTACTCGGACCTCAGCAACTTCATCGACTGGGAAGAGGCGAAGGAGCAGCTGGAGGGAAGAAAGAGCAGCGATATAAGAAGGCGCGTCTATAACGACAGGGCAGGAGAGTACAGAAACACCTTCGCACTGGAGCGCATCCTGATGAAGTGCGGGATCGGAAGTGACAATGAAGAACTCATGGAACTGTTCCGTTCCGGCCGCTATGAGGAGTTCATAAGTACACTCGAGCCGCTCATCGGAGCTTCCAAACTGGTGCCGAAGAGTAAGCGGAGCCCTGAGTGCCTTCCGGCCGCCATCACGGCAGCCCTGATCAAGGCGCTGGTCATGGCCGGAAGATATTACGACGCCCAAAAGGTGAGGGACGGCTTCGCAGGCGGCAGAGAGAACGTTCCCGACATCGCAGAGGCCTGCACTCTTCTGGAGCATGTGATCAGCTGCGTGGAAGCCATGCAGGACAGGGACGAGGACAGACTGGAGAAGCTTCTCAGCACTCACTACGCGGACGAGTTGGACAAGTCCATGGACTTCCGGCCGGCGGAACATATCCGGGCAGAAGTGATGCTCTGCGGCAGCGGCGCTGATGAGCATGACAAGAGAGTCCTTCTTTCTGACTGCGAGGACTATCTCAAGGTGTTCCCGTCCAACTGGGACGTGGTCAAAGCCAAGGCCGATCTTCTGTGGGAGACCGGGGATAAAGAAGGCGCGCGGACCCTTTATGAGACGGTCCTCGAGAACACGAGAAACGGACTTGATATACTGGATATAAACGAGCGAAAAAGAAACGACAGCCAGTGACATCAAAAACCCCAAAAGGTTGATATGACAATGGTTATCTGATACAATATAGTGTGTTATAACTTTACAAAGGGAACGAAAGGATCGTGGTATGCAAGCAATTATTCTGGCTGCAGGAATGGGCAGCAGACTCAAATCTCTGACACAGGAAAAAACCAAGTGTATGGTCAAGGTCAACGGCGTGGGTCTCATCGATAGAATGATGGCACAGCTGGACAAACTGGATCTGGAGCGGATCATCGTCGTGGTCGGTTACAGAGGCCAGCAGCTCATCGAGTACATCGAAGACCTGGGGGTCAACACGAAACTGGAATTCGTGGACAATCCGATCTATGACACAACGAACAATATATATTCACTGGCGTTAGCCAAGGATTTCATGGTGGAGGATGACACCCTCCTGCTGGAGTCCGATCTGATCTTTGAAGACAGCGTGCTGGAGAAACTGGTAAATGACCCGAGAGATACTCTGGCCGTTGTAGATAAATACGAAAGCTGGATGGATGGTACCGTCGTCAAGTTGGATGAGAACGATGACATAACTGATTTCGTTCCCGGTAAGAAGTTCGATTTCAACGATGTTTCCGAGTACTATAAGACGGTGAACATCTACAAGCTGAGCAAAGACTTCTCGGCCACTCACTACGTGCCGTTCCTGGATGCGTATCAGAGTGCGCTGGGACTCAACGAGTACTACGAGGCCGTCCTCGGCATCATCACCATGCTGGATGAGTCCACGATACAGGGACTGCGTCTGGACGGCGATCTGTGGTATGAGGTGGACGACCTGCAGGATCTCGACATCGCATCGATCCTGTTCATACCGGAAGAGGAGAAGAAGGGACAGCTGCTGCGCAGACGTTTCGGCGGATACTGGAGATATCCGAAGATGCTGGACTTCTGCTATCTGAACAACCCGCACTTCCCGAATGAGAAACTTCTCAATGAGATGAAGGCCAATGCCGATAAGCTCATCACTTCTTATCCATCGGGAATGACGGTCAATGCACTGCTGGTATCGAAACTCTACGACATCAGACAGGAACAGATCGTGGTAGGAAACGGAGCATCCGAGCTGATCAAGTCCCTGATGGAGCACATGGAGGGCCGGATGGGATTCCTGAATCCATCCTTTGAAGAGTATGAGAAGCGTTACAACTGGACAGGCAACGGATGCGTCGTGTATAAGCCGGAGAGCGAAGGATTCCGTTATACGGCGCAGGATCTGATGACATACTTTGAGGAAAATCCTGTGGAGGCACTGGTGGTCTGCAACCCGGATTATCCGACAGGAAACTACATCCCGAAGGAAGACATGATCGCTCTTCTCAACTGGACGAAGCAGAAGGGCATCCGCATGATCCTGGACGATACGTTCTGCGAGTATGCAGACGAAGCGGACAACAACCTGCTGGATCACGATGTGATCAATGAGTACGAGAATCTCATCGTCATCCGCAGCATCTCCAAGGCTCACGGCGTACCGGGGCTGAGGATCGGCGTCCTGGCTACGGCAGATGAAGATCTCATCCTCGAGATCAAGAAGGATGTGACGATCTGGAACATCAACTCCATGGCGGAGTTCTACCTGCAGATCTGCGGTAAGTACAGGAAGGCCCGCAGGGCTGCGATGGAGAAGTTCCGCGAGACGAGACATGACTTCATCAAGAAGCTCCAGTCCATCGGCGGCGTCAAAGTGTACGAGACTCAGGGCAATTTCGTCCTTCTCGAAGTGCTGTACGGCAAGACGGCAAGAGACATCACGAATGAGCTGCTGACCAAGTACCAGATCTTCATCAAGGATCTGTCCCACAAGGACATGGTGGATAAGCGCGAGTTCGTATCGGTCGCGATCAAAACACCGGAAGAGAATGCAATGCTGATCAAAGCGTTGAAATATTTAACAGAAGAATAAAAAACAAATGGAGGACTACAATGGATAAGTTTATAGAACTGATGGCAGAAGTGTATGACCTGGAGCCGGAAGATATCAAGGCAGAAGACAAGATCCGCGAGATCGAGGGATTTTCATCACTGACAGGATTCTCGATCATCGTCACACTGGAAGATGAGTACGATGTCAAGATGACAGTCGACGAGTTCCTGGCATGTGAGACGATCCAGGATCTTTATGATAAGGTCACGGCATAAAATAACAAATAGGAGAATCAGTATTCATGGCAAAATATAAAAGCAACAAGATGAGGGTCGCCGGCATTGCAGGGGCGATACCGAAGCAGCACACAACGATCTACGAACTGGGCGGCAAGTATTTTGACAAGGAATTCCTGGATACCATGAACAAGACGGTCGGTGTGGAGAACATCTACATCTGCAACGACCAGCAGTATTCAGGAGACCTGGGATATGCCGCAGCGAACCAGGTCATCGAAGATCTGGGATGGGAGCGCGAGAGCATCGACGCACTGCTGTTCATATCACAGACCCAGGACTACATCATCCCACCGACATCGACAGAACTGCAGCATAGACTGGGACTGAGCCAGGACACGTTCGTGATGGATATGAACTATGGCTGCATGGGTTTCGTCATCGGACTTATGCTGGCAAACCAGTTCATTGAAGCGGGAGCCTACAAGCGCATCCTGATCATCAATGCGGAGTGCCACAGAAGGTTCACCGCCGACGATGACAGGGAAGGATCTCTTCTCATAGGCGACGGTGCATCTGCAGTCTGCGTGGAAGCGACAGAAGACGGAGGCGACGCCTTCTTCATGACACAGGTGGACGGCAGCCATACAGAAGATATCAATCTGGGAGGATTCAAGCCGGCATACAAGCTCAATCCTCACGGCAAGCAGTACTCCTACATGAACGGTGAAGTGGTGACTCAGTTCATGCTGAGACACCTTCCGAAGCTTGTGAAGTCCCTTCTGGAGTTCAGCGGATGCGACAAGGACGAGATCGACTCCTACCTGTTCCATCAGGCCAACGGCCACATGGTCAAGTACACGGCCAAGAGGACGAAGCTGGATAAGGACAAGGTCTACGTCAATATCGCCAACTACGCGAATACCAGCAGCGTATCCATCCCGCTCCTGATCTGCGACACCAAGAAGAATCTCTTCGAAGGTGAGAAAGAGAAGGTCATGATGATCGGATTCGGCGCAGGATTCCTGCTTTCAGGAGCCGTGCTGGAGCTGGGCGATCTCAAGAGCGGCAAGGTGATTTTCGTATAGAGCACAGGAGAAACAGATCATGGATAAGAAGGGAACACTGGTGGTCACGGGAGCATCCAGCGGCATCGGCAAAACCTGCGCGCAAGTCTTTGCAGCGGAGGGCTGGAGAGTCGTGGTGACGGCCAGACGTAAGGAAGTCCTTGAGGAGAATTTCGGAGGCAGCCCGGATTACGTGATCCTGCCTTGGGATCTGTCGGATCTGGACTCCATCAAGGATTACGCCAAGGCGGTGCTTGAGGCAGCGGGCCCGATCAAAGGACTCGTACACTGCGCAGGCATGGGTATTGGCAACGCAGTGAATATGATAAAACCGGCAGTGCTGCAGCAGCTGTTCTCGATAAACGTCTATGCAGCAATGCTCCTGGTATCGGCTTTCTCAAAGAAAAAGATGATCGATGAGAAGGCGGCCTTCGTGCTGATCTCCAGCATAGCCGCTCACGCAGGTACCCAGGGACAATCGATATACGCAGCAACGAAGGGTGCCCTCGAAGGCTTCATCTGCGGCAGCGCAGCAGAACTCGCCGATAAGGGTATCCGTATCAACGCCATCGCGCCGGGACTTGTGGAGACCGAAATGGTCAAAGCCCACAATGCGAAACTGGACCCTGAGACAGTGGAGAAACTGAACGCAGGGTATCCGCTGGGCACAGGGAGCCCGGAGAACGTGGCGGATATGGCAGCCTTTCTCATCGAGAAGGGCGTTTGGATCACAGGACAGACGTATGTGATGGATGGCGGCTTCATGGTCAGGAAGCCTTGATGAATGAAATGGAGGAACGAATAAAATGGACATGAAAGAAAAAATCGCAGTGATCGAAGAGATCCTGGATGTTGATGAAGGTACACTTGAAGAGACGACAGTGTTAAACGATCTGGATGAATGGGATTCCATCACGAAGCTGTCCCTCATGATCTTCTTCGACGAAGAGAAGGGCATCAAGCTGACAAGCGATGATATCAAGGAATTCAATACAGTAAAGGATATTGCCGATCTTTTGAAGTAAGACGAGGAGAAGATAATGTATACGAGTTATATTGACTATTTTGAGAAAACTGCTGCTCAGTACGCAGACAAGACGGCCGTAGTCGAGGCCGGCAAACCGTACTCCTTTGCGGAGATAAAAGAAGGATCTCTCAAAGTAGCATCGGCGCTTCTGGATGTGGTGGGCGATACTCGCAACAAGCCGGTTTCCGTCTACATGAAGAAGTCCGCCAACACGGTGATGTCGGACATAGGTATCCTCTATGGAGCGAACGCTTTCATGAACCTGGATATCAAGACACCGATCGAGAGGATCGAGGCCATCATCGCCAACGCACTTCCTGCAGCGATCATCACGGACAGAGCCAGCAGCAAGAAGATCCTGCCGGTGGCTGAGAGCCAGAAGTTGACGGTGCTGGTCATCGAAGATGTCCTGGAGGGCGCAGCTGCAACAGATGAAACGTATGGGAAACTCAAGGAGAGACTGTATCTGCAGATCGATACGGACCCATCCTGCATCATAAACACATCAGGATCCACAGGAGTTCCGAAGGGCGTTATACTCAACCACAAGAGCTTCTTCGATTTCCTGGACTGGGCCATCGAGACCTTCGACCTGGACGATACGGCCAACATGGGAAGCTTGTCACCAAGCGTATTCGATATCTTCGTATTCGAGATCTGGCTCATGGCTGTGAAGGGTGCGACGGTAACGCTTCTGAACGAGAACATGTCCATGTTCCCGGCAAAGCTTCTGGAGCAGATGAAGGAAGAGAAAGTCAACTTCATCTTCTGGGTACCATCCATCATGGTCAACATCGCCAATATGGACCTGCTCTCGAAGATCAGCCTGGACGATCTGAAACTCGTATGGTTCGCAGGCGAGGTATTCCCGACGAAACAGTTCAACTACTGGAGGAAGTCCCTGCCGCAGACGAAGTTCGCCAACCTCTACGGACCGATCGAGATCACTTTGGACTGCACTTACTACATCGTGGAGCGTGAGTTCGAAGACAGCGAGCCGCTTCCGATCGGATATCCTTGTCACAACACAGACGTGCTCATCCTGAATGAGAACGACGAGCTTTGTGCACCGGGAGAAGAGGGTGAACTCTGCGTAAGAGGAACATCCCTTGCGATGGGATACTACAGGAATCCGGAAAAGACGGCGGCTGCATTCACCCAGAACCCGCTGAACAAGGATTATCCTGAACTGATCTACAGAACAGGTGACGTGGTGTATCTGAACGAGCTTGGGGAGATCGCCTTCAAAGGACGTAAGGACAGCCTCATCAAGCACATGGGATACAGGATCGAACTTGGCGAGATCGAGCATGCTATCATCAACACGCTGAAGATCGTCGAGTACTGCTGCGTCGTATACAACAAACAGAAAAAAGAGATCACACTGATCTACGAATCACCGGAAGACATCGATCCGGGCGTATTCCGTAAGGAACTGATGACGCTGTTCCCGAAGTACATGATCCCTGTGAAGTACATCAGGAAGGATCTGCTGCCTAGGAACACCAACGGCAAGATCGACAGGAATCTGCTCAGCGAAGAGGTGAACGCCAATGAGTAGGAAGTACGCACTCATAACCGGTGCCGCCTCCGATATCGGATGCGCCATCGCAGAGGAACTGGCCAAGGAATACGACCTGGTCCTCACGGACATCGACGAAGAGGGACTGAAGAAGGTGGCTGACATTTGCTCCGGCGGAGCGGATGTCAAGACCCTTTCTCTGGCGCTCGACGACTGCGATGGGATCGAGGATGCCCTCGAGCAGTTCCTGAAGGAAGAAGGCATCACGATCTCAAAGTATGTCCACTGCGCCGGCATCGCACGGAGGCTTCCGATCAAAATGATCAAGGCGGAACATTATCTGGACGCTTTCAAAGTCAACGTCGTTTCTTCGGCGATGATCATCAAGAGCCTCGTGTCCAGGAAGAACAAGAAAGCCCTGGACAGCTGCGTGCTCCTGGCCAGCACGGCGGCCCTCAGAGGAGTCAAGACCTTCTCAGTCTACGGCTCCACCAAGTCTGCCGTCATCGGACTTGCAGAGAATCTCGCCATTGAACTGGCCCCGGACTGCCGGGTGAACACCATTTCACCGGGAGCCATAAGGACGAGGGCGACGGCGGATATCATGGATGAGAAGCTCGAGCAATTTGAGAATAAATATCCCCTCGGAATGGGGACACCGGATAAGCTCATCGGTACCGTACGGTTCCTGCTTTCGGAGGAAGCGAGCTGGATCACGGGACAGAACATAGTAGTCGATGGCGGACGTACCGTCGACGGAACGGATTAAAGGAGAATAAAAAAATGGAAAAGATCAAAGAACTGATCAAAGGTCTGAGACCGGAATTTGATTTTGATGAAAGCGAGAACTTCATCGAGGACGGACTGCTTGATTCATTCGACATCGTAGCGCTGATCTCAAGCATCGAAGAGGAATTCGGAGTGACGATCGATGGCATGGACATCGTACCGGAGAACTTCGTTTCATACGAGGCTATAGACGAACTGATCAAAAAGAGCGGAGAGAATGCATGAGGACATATTATGACGGAAAAAGGATCTCCGGGATACTGGGGATCCTGCCGGAAACGGTAAAATATTTTGACGATGAGGTCGACAATTATACTTTCCCACCAAAACAGACCATGAAGCTGAAGAGAATCATGGGGTTTGAATCACACAGGATTTCAAAGCCCGAAAGTTTCTCTTCAGACTTTTGCATATATGGGGTCAAGTATCTGCTGGACCACGAACTGATAAAAAAAGAAGAAGTCGGAGCGATCATCGCGGTCACATTATCACCGGACTACTTCCTGCCGCACATTTCAAACACCGTGCAGGGAGAACTGGGATTCCCGACGGATGTGCTCTGTCTTGATATCGCCCAGGGTTGCTGCGGATTCCTGGTGGGACTGCAGCAGGCATTCATGATCCTGGATTCCATGCCGGATAAGAAGGTCCTGCTCTGCAACGTCGATATCCTCAGCAAGAAGGTATCGAAGGCAGACAGAAACGACTATCCGCTCATCGGCGACGGAGCAGCGGTCACAGTGATCGAAAATGATCCGAACGCGGGCAGAACGACGTATTCCATGAACATGGACGGAAGCAGGAGAAACGTCCTTCGGATCCCTGCCGGCGGCTTCAGACAGCCGAACACGCCGGAGACGGGAGAACTCAAAGACATCGGCGACGGCAACCTCAGAGCACTGGATCATCTCCATATGGATGGCAGTGAAGTGTTCAATTTCGTACAAACGGATGCGCCGCCGTGCATCGAGGAAACGATCCAGAGAGCAGAAGTGACGAAGGAAGACATCGACTACTATTTCTTCCATCAGCCGAACAAGTTCATGATACAGAAACTGCGTCAGAAACTGGGCGTGCCTGAGGAGAAGGTGCCGGATGATCTCGTAACGAAATACGGCAACCCGAGCGGAGCATCGATCCCGCTCATCATCACCGACTCCATGGGAGACAAGATGGAAACGGACAAGTACCTTTGCTGTCTTTCGGCCTTCGGGTCAGGACTGGCCTGGGGAGCACTTGTAACAGAACTGGGGAATATGGATTTCTGCAGACTGGTGGAATCAGATCTGTAATCAGAGGGAGAAGGAACCAATGGATGTAGAGGCAAGAAGAAGCATACAAAAAAAGGTCTCTGAGTTAAAGAAGAGCAAGAAGGACTACTTCGACGCGAATATTTTTCTCGTGCCCGAAAACATCACCCGCGTGGAGGAATCGGATAACGGGATCGTATATATCTTCACGGACAAAGGAGTGCAGCGCGTATACTTTGCGGCAAACGACCCCGAGGCGCTCAGAGAGCTTCTGGAGAAGATGCCGGAGGGCTCAGGGATCGAGATCGTCAGCGACCATGTGGACCCTGTGACAAAGGAGGCCATCAACAAGGCCGGTTTCAGGGATTTCGAGAGCTACGTGCGTGCTTCGGTGACGGACCTTAAAAACAACATATACGAGAATATCCCGGACAAGTTCAAGGATGTCGACTGCAGTCAGTGGTTCCGGCAGGGAGCACCGGAGGATGCTCCCGCCATTTATGAGATCCTCTACGATACCTTCAGCCCGTTCACCAGCCACCTTCAGAGCATGGAGGAACTGATGCAGGAGATCGAGAACGGCACCGTCGTGGTGGCACCGAAGGAGGGCCCGATCGAAGGATTCATCACGTATCTGTATCAGGGCAAGAAGCTGTATATCGAGCAGACGGTGAACAGGGGCGAGAGCATCTACATGCATTCCATGTACCTGTCCGTCCTGGAGAAGGCGATCGAAGACGGGATCAATCTCGCCTACACATGGGTGAGGGAGGACAACCCGCAGTCCAACGGGCTGATCAGAAGATACGGGTATAAGCACGAGAAAGTGAAAAACTTTGCATTTCTAAAAGAAAACGAGGAATAAGAATGAAAAAAGTTACGACGAAACAGGATGAAAAACGTGTAATTGAGTACATCAGACCTCATATCGGTGAATGCATCTATCTCTATATCGACGTTATGGTGTACGGGATCGAGAGCCCGATACTGGACCTTTGGTACGACGAGGATGAGGACGGGATCAACTTCGTCATCATGAGATATAACGATTCTCTGCAGATCTACAGTGACAGAGAAGACTGGGACAAGAAGGCACTGATGGACATCGTCGAGGAATACGATATCCAGGCCGTGAACGCCAAGAACAGCATGCTCGATCAGCTGGAAGAAGAACTCTCCGCGGAGTACGAGAAGCGTCCCGGATGGGTGTTCAAGAGCAGAGATATGGCAGATTTGGACGTAGAAGGCGCTTCCGATGTGGAAGTGGCGAAACCGGAGGATGCCAAGGAGATCGCAGCCCTGATGTGCTCCACACCGCACTGGAGGAAGCTGTATAAGGAAGAGAAACTGGCGGCCCAGCTGGAGGATCGTATCCGCACAGGGATGGGAAGAAGCCTGATCGTAAGAGACGGCGGACGCATCGTTGCCCATGATGCGACATGGGCAGAGACGGAGGACATCGTCATGGGTTCCGGTCTTGTGGTGGATGAGAACTACCTCGACCGCATGTACAGCATATCCATGAGCGTCGCAATGGACAGGATCCTCCGGGAGGAAGGCAAAGAGAAGTACTTCCACGTGTCAGACCCTGCACGAATGAAGATGTTCAAGAAAATGGGACACAAGTTAGTTGGTGAAACCGGAAAATGGATGAAAGTGAAATGAGAACAAGGCAAGAAGTAATCGAAAACATGCTTTTTGAGATCGAAGAATTCTGTGAGAGACATGACATAGAATACTTCCTGTACTCAAAAGTAATGCGCTACGCGATCAGAGACGAGCATCTGGGGGAGAACATCATCACAGCAGACCTGATGATGACACCGGAGAACTTCGACCGCTTCGTCAAGGCTTTTGAAGCGGACCCTGTAGCGGACAGAGAGATCGAGTACATGGGAAACAGCGAGAAGTTCCCGGGACTCTTTCTCCGTTACGTGGATGCGACGACGATCCATTACAATACCATTCGTCTTTCCTGCGAGCGCTGCATGGGCATGTACATCACAATAAACGTACTGAGACCGAGACTGGGCAAGGTGAAGCAGAAACTCTGCTCCACATGGGAGAAGGTCTGGAAGAACAAGGTCTACTACGACATCCCGTACAACCGCAGACTCGGCAGGATGCTGTACAAAAGGCTGAACAGGCAGATCGCGAAAAAGGGTCAGGCTCAGGCAGCCCGCGACCTCTACGAGATGCTCATCAAGGAGTACTCAAAGGGCGATACAAGGAAGAAGTGCTGGATCATGCAGCCGAACTCCCTCAACGTGGAGAACTTCGGCAACAGCCAGTTCGCCACCGTTGTGAAGGTGCCGTATCTGGGCAAACTGGTCAGCGCACCTTTGTACTATACGAAGAACAGGATCAATGCAGGAAGACGCAGCCGCAAGCTCGCGCCGTATGTGAACAATAAAACGTCTTTCTGCGACACGGAGATCTCCTACAAAGAGTTCGACCTCAGCAAGTACAGAGAATCCGCTATCAGATACCGCAAGAAGATCCGCGATCTGAACATGGCGCTGCGTCCGTATAAGAGAAAACGTATCAAACTGTTCAAGAAACTCGTCATCACGTACCTGCGTTACAACTTCGGCCTCCGCATCCTTGACAGGATGGATGAGATCGAGGCACTGTACCAGGCCAAAGACTACGATGCACTGGATGAGATCATCGGATCATACGTCAAATATCTCAGGAAGTACAAGAACGTCTACCTCAGCGAGCGGCTGAACGAGATCATCTACGATGTCTACAACTTCAAGCCGGATCAGCTCTACGATGACGTCCCTGAGGTATACAAAGAGGGCATCAAGATCTACGATAACGACGGGAAATACGTGAGAACGTTAGGAGAATAGTATGGTTGAATTACAAAAGAAACTATATACTCTGCTGCTGGAACTGGACGAGATCTGTGTCAAACACGGGATCAAATACTACCTCAGCGGAGGAACGAACCTGGGCGCACTGCGTCACGAAGGCTTCATCCCATGGGACGATGACGCCGACATCCGCATGTCCAGAGACGAATATGAGAAGTTGGAAAAGGTGATCGACCAGGAGATGGGAGAGCATCGTGAACTGGTGAGCCATTCACGTTTCCCGAACTATTCTTCACCGATTCCGAGATATATGGATACCACGACCACATGTCTTACAAGGGGCAAGATCATCGACGGGACGCCCCACGGACTCTTCGTGGACATCATCATCCTCGACCCGATGCCGAGACACGACCCGGCGCTGAGCGAGTGGAAGCGCGATCACTACGCGTACTGCGAGCTTTTGGAGTACTATCAGATCGCAGGGATCCGCAAATCAGACTGGGAGTACATCGATCTCGACCGGTTCAGAGAATACGCAAAGCGTGCTGAGACGGAAGGCAGAGACGTTGTCCTCAAAGAGCTGGAGGATAAGCTCTTCACCGTGGAAGAAAAGGATGCGGATTACTACTGCATGCGCTTCGGCTCCGTATGGCTGGGGATCACCCCGATCGACTGGTACGGCACGCCGCGGAGGATCAAGTTCGAAGACAAAGAAGTCTACGTGGCAGAGAAAGCAGAGCTCTGTGCCTTCGCCAACTACGGCCCGGAATGGAAATACATCCCGAACGTAGAGACGAGAACAGGTCATGCGACGCTGAAGATCACGGAGCTGGCCTCCGGAAACTGCGAGAGAGAGTACATGCAGCTTGTAGACGAAGAGGAGGCAAGAAAACTCTTCGACGATTACAAGCAGAAGCGTCTCGATAAATTGGAATACACCAAGAGCATCCACATGAAGCGGTCCCAGCCGTACATCGATTTCCTGAACTACAAACTGGACAAGGCCGTCCGGGAGAAGGGAAGAGACACCCTCTGGGAGGATGTCGATGCCTGCATGGATCTCTTCGGCGAATACGTCAAGTTCCAGCTCCTGCCGGATTATGCAAGCAATGGATTCTACGTGCCGCTGAGCAGCGAGAATGCAGACCTGATCTGCCACGCGTGGTACGAGAAGGACAAGCTCTTCAAACTCCAGAAGGTGCTGCAGTTGAGACAGGCCGGAACAGAGGACTGGTCTGAATACCAGCAGGAATGCAAGGATTTCTGCGATGACATGATCGAGATGATGAAGTGCATCGACCTGGGAGACTACGATGCCGCCGTTCCGTATATAGAGAAAAACGAGCAGAAGCATCGGGAGCATCCGTCCCTCATCAAAGGAAAGATCGAAGTCATGCTCCACGGAGCATCGACGGAGGATGAGTACAGGAAGGTGCAGGACTACATTGCAGAATCAAGGAAGATCCATCCGGAAGACGGGGAACTTCTCAAATACTACGCGGACACCGTAGAAGCACTGGGAGATCCGCAGGAAGCAAAGAACATGTACGAGGAGGCGGCAGCAGGGATCAACAACGGTATCATGCTCCTTGAACTTTCCAAAAAAGGAATCAATAAAGCTATGGAGATCATCGACGAACTCTACGATGAAGAGGACGACGATGATGACGACGAAGACTGATGTTGGAGGTAAATCATGGCCGCAGTTTTTTCTAACGTAAAAGATGATTGCACGATCGGCATCGTTGGCGGTATGGGCTCATACGCCACGGCGAATTTCTTTGAGATGGTGCTGGATGCTTTCCCCGCAGAAAAAGAGTGGGAGCGCCCGCGCGTCATCATCGACAATAAGTGCACCATGCCGAGCAGAGTCCGGTCCATCCTCTACGATGAGAATACGGATCTTCTGATCGCAGAACTGACGGATTCCGTACAGAATCTCGTGAACATGGGAGCGACGGACATCGTGCTGGCGTGCAACACGTCCCACTGCTTCCTGGGACCTGTTCTGAAGAACGTACCGGAAGCAGCAGACAAGATCGTGAACATCATCGAAGCCTGCGCCGAATCCATCAAGGCTCAGGGGATCGACGAAGTGTACCTTCTGGCGACGGAAGGCACCATCCTTTCCCACATCTACGAGGACACCTTTGAGAAGTACGGGATCAACATCGTGGCACCGGGAGAAGAAGACTTCACGATCCTGAGGGATTTCATCGAGAGCGTGAAGCAGAAGACCATCGATGATGAGATCAAAGACAGGTTCATTGCCTACATCAACGATGCAAAGGAAGACGGTGTGATCCTGGGATGCACGGAGCTTCCGATCCTGTACGGCGCACTGGGAGAGCGCAAGAGCGAACTGAAGAAAAACATCTACGATCCTCTCGATGCAGCCATCGGGAAGATCAAAGAACGGAACAAATAACGCAATGAAGATAGAGACATACACGTTTGAATTCATAGATGCGAAGATGCACATCGTCATCGAAGGAGACGAGGCCCTGGCCGTGGATCCGTGCATATCACAGGAGGCTTTTGACAGCCTGGATGCGCAGGGGATCCGCAAGGTGAACATCCTTCTCACCCACGAGCATTACGATCACATGTCCGGCATCGGAGCATTCAGGGAGAAGTACCCTGACTGCAAGGTCATATGCTCCGAAAACTGCGACAAATACCTGCAGTCACCTCTGCGAAACGGGTCGAAATACTTCAAGGCCCTGGTGATGGGCCAGGATGAGGAAGTCGTCCGGCGTGCAGAGAAGGTGCAGCCGGTGGCCTATGAGGCAGACGACCTTTTCGCCGGTGAGAGGAATATGGAGTGGCAGGGGCACCGCCTCGTGCTCACGGAGACACCGGGACATTCGCCGGGGAGCATCTGCATACTTTTGGATGAAGAGTACTTGTTCACAGGGGACAGTCTCCTCAGAGACGACCCTGTGATCACGAGACTTCCGGGGGGAAACAAGAAGCAGTATGAGGAGATCACGGAGCCGTATCTGCAGGATATGGCAGCCCGGTATCCGCAGCTTCTGGTGGTCCCGGGACATGGAGAGAACTTCCTTTTGAGGGAAAGGATCTGACATACTGTAGCAGCATCGTGAGAACAGAAAGGATAGTGAAATGGCAGTACTTCTTGCAGGAGGAGCAGGTTACATCGGCTCCCACACAGCTGTAGCCCTTGCAGACAGCGGACATGACGTGGTGGTTATCGATAATTTCGATAACAGCAGCCCGGAATCCATCCGCAGGGTAGAGAAGATCACAGGCAAAGAGATCCCGCTGTACGAGGCGGACGTGAAGGATGTGCAGGCCGTTGAGCGCGTGTTCCGAGAGAACGAGATCGACACCGTCATCCACTTTGCCGGGCTCAAAGCAGTGGGAGAATCCGTCGAGAAGCCGCTCCTGTACTACAGGAACAACATAGACACCACACTGACGCTCCTTGAAGTCATGGCAAAGTACGGGGCGAAGCGATTCGTGTTCAGCTCTTCTGCCACCGTGTACGGCGAAGATGCTCCCATCCCGTATGTAGAGACCATGAGGCGCGGACGCTGCTCGAATCCTTACGGATGGACGAAGTCGATGATGGAGCAGATCCTGCAGGATGCATCAGCGGCAGACCCTGAGATGTCCGTCATACTTTTGAGATACTTCAACCCCATCGGAGCACATCCGTCGGGGCTCATCGGGGAAGACCCGCAGGGGATCCCCAACAATCTGATGCCGTTCATCGCTCAGGTAGCCGTAGGCAGAAGGGATCATCTGACCATCTTCGGCAATGATTATCCGACGCCTGACGGGACGTGCCGGCGTGACTACATCCACGTGATGGATCTGGCGGAGGGCCATGTGAAAGCTGTAGATCACGCATGCAGCGGGAAGGGCCTTGAGATCTTCAATCTGGGGACCGGAAGCCCCTACAGCGTGCTTGAGATCGTCCACGCCTTCGAGAAGGCGAACGACCTCGAGATCCCTTTTGAATTCGGACAGAGAAGGGAAGGAGACCTTCCGGAATTCTGGGCGGATGCAGCGAAAGCCGGTGAAGTTCTCGGCTGGGAAGCGAAGCGAAGCCTGGAGGATATGTGCAGAGACACCTGGAACTGGCAGAAAAACAATCCGAAGGGATATAGAACTTAGTTTGGAGAAGGTATCATGAGTGATCTGTCACCCTTGGTCAGTGTGATCATTCCGATCTACAATAGCGAAGAATTTCTCGAGCAGTGCCTGGACAGCATCCGGGCACAGACATTCACCGATATCGAGATCATCTGCGTGGATGACGGATCCACGGACGGGAGCCCGCAGATATTAAGAGAGTACAGGCAGCTCGATGACAGGATCAGGGTGATCACGCAGGAGAACATGTCCTGCGGAGCTGCGAGGAATACCGGCCTCAGAGCAGCAGGGGCGGGCTATGTGCTGTTCATCGACAGCGACGATTTCGTTGAGAAAAACATGGTCCGTGATCTGTATGAAGAGGCCGTAGCCGGTGACTGTGATATCGTCGTATGCAACGCATGGAAATACGATAACAGAACAGGAACGGAGTATGAGGTCGGCTACATAAGAGAAGATCTCATAGATCCCGGGAAGATCATTTCGTGGAGGGACTATCCCGAGTATATTTTCAACGTATGCAACCCGGCAGCGTGGAACAAGATCTACAGGAAGTCGTTCCTGGTTGATAACGGGTTGGAGGTTGAAGAGGTGAGACGGTCAGAAGACCTGTATTTCTTCTGCGCAGCATTCGCTTCTGCAGAGAGGATCGGATTCGTCCGCAGGCCGCTGTATCACTACAGAGTGGGGCTGACGGGCAACCTCCAGTCTGCCTTCGGAGCGAACATCCTTTGCGAATATGAGAGCCTGAAGCAAGTCCGCCGCAGACTGCGGGAGATGGGCTTATATGAGGAACTGGACGTGGCTTTCAAACGGAAAGCAAGCCAGATCCTCTACTACGTTTACGAACACATCAGCGAGAAGGACAAAGTACTTCTGCTGGATACGATAAAAAATGATACGGAGCCTCTGTTCCTGACAGGACTCAAGGAGCAGAGCATCAAGATGAGAGGGCCTTACTGGAAACTTTGTGAGGCCATCAGGAATAGTGAGAACAGAGAAAAACGATGAAGAAACTATCCGTTAAATGGATGATCGCGCTGGTCCTGCTGCTGCTTGTGATGACGGCAGGGGCGGTGCATCTGTTATTTGGCGTTTATTTATATGACGATAACGAATACAAGATAAGAGGGCTGAAACTGTCACAGGAGGAATTCTCCATCCATGCCTCATGGAAGGCGGAGGACTGCAAAGGCTACAGCGTGATGGTCTTCAGCGGGATGGGCGTTCCGACAGAGTACAACACCACGGACAATGAATTCACGGTAGAAGATATCAAAATCGGGACGAAGTACCGGTTCCTGGTCTCAGCCATAGGGGAAGACGGGACCCGGGCAGGAGCGAACAGAAAATCCATCGAGACGACGAAGGTGAAGCAGGAGATCACCCTTGAAAACGAGGAACTTCTGGGCTTTAAAGGTGACGGGGCCAGCCTCGGCGCTTCGGCCCACGGCGATCTCACCTATTCCATCGACAAGTCCGCGGTGGCCTCCGTGAGCCAGAAGGGAAACGTATACTTCCGCAAGGCAGGAAAGGCGACCATCACCGTGAGCACGGCGGGAGACGATAACTACCGCAAGGCGAGAAAGACCGTCAGCGTCACGGTCTATCCGGGCTCCCTTCCGGCGCCGAAACTGAAGGCCAAATCAAAGGGCAAGACCCAAGGCACCCTTTCATGGAACAGGATCGATTACGCCACAGGCTACGTCATCTCGAAACTGGACCCTGCCACGGACAAGTACGAGAAGTTCAGGGAAGTGGAAGCCGACAAGACGAAGGTGACGTTGACAAGAGACCAGGCGAAGTATAAGATAAAAGCCATCGCGAAAGTGGGAGGCCGAACGGTGGAAGGCAAGGAATCTGACGTGGCGGAGATAAAATCCTACGGGCAGGAGGCACCGTCCTACGGGTCGGCACACAACGTGAAGACTTTGGGCAGTTCCAATCTCGAGACGGTGGCGATGATCCAGCGTCCGGGGGCGGTGGATGTGCCGCAGTCCATGTGCTTCAACGGTGAGGAATACATCGTGACATACGTCAATCACGGCGGAAGCCAGGGAGCACTGCAGGCCTTCAGCCGGGACGGCGAGATCACAAGAAGCGGGAGCATCTCAGGGATGGGCCACGCCAACGGATCCACCTACGATCCTCACACGGGTCTGATCTACACCGTCAAGACGCATAAGAACATCAAGAGCAGCACCTGCGCCACATATAAAGAAAAGGATTTCTCCGACGGCGGCAAGTTCGATCTTCCGAGGACGACTTCCGGCATCGCCTACGATGAGAGCAACGACAAGTTCTACCTTTCGAAGGGCAACAGCGTCTACGTATGCGACAGCGAGTTCAACATCGAGAAGTCCATCCACAAGAAGGCCAGGTATAATCACGCGCAGGACATCGGCGCATACAACGGAGTGGCGCTGGTATGCACCTGGGTGAACGGAAACACGAGTTACATCGATATGTACCGCATCTCAGATGAAGCGTATCTGGGAAGTTATGATGTCTCCATCGGCGAGATCGAGAGCTGCATCGTCGATGACGGATATCTGGTGATCCTGATGAATACCAGAGGATCCAGCAGAGACTATATTTACAGAACGAAAGAAAGGATCGAGATACCATGATGACGACTCTTGTGATCATGGCTGCCGGCATCGGGAAGAGGTTCGGCACCGGTATCAAACAGCTGGCTGCTGTCGACAGCGGCGGGCATATAATAATGGACTACTCCGTCCACGACGCCATTGAAGCGGGATTCGGCAAGATCGTATTCGTGATACGGCGCGATATCGAGGAGGAATTCAAAGAAGTCATCGGCGATCGCATAGAGGCGGTTTGCCGCAGAAGAGGCGTGAAGGTGGGATACGCCTTCCAGTCTTTGGAGGAGATCCCGGGGCAGCTGCCTCAGGAAAGAACGAAACCGTGGGGAACGGGTCAGGCTGTGCTGGCCGCGGCAGACCTCATCGAAGGTCCCTTCGCCGTGATCAACGCAGACGACTACTACGGCAAAGAGCCTTACAGGGAGATCCACGAGTTCCTTTGCAGGGACACGGATCAGGCCTGTCTCATGGGATATGTGCTTCGAAATACTCTTTCGGACAACGGCAGTGTGACGAGAGGCATCTGCAGAGTCGAGGATGGGTACCTGACGAAGATCGACGAGACGAGAGGGATCACCAAGACAGAGACGGGCGCCGAAGCATCCGGCATCAGCATCCCTTTGGATTCGGAAGTGTCCATGAACATGTGGGGCTTCACCGGAGACTTCATAGATAAGCTCCGTGACGGCTTCCGGCAGTTCTTCGAAGAGGAAGTGCCGCAGGACCCGCTGGCCTGCGAATTTCTCATCCCGATCTTCGTAGGGAAGCTCGTGGAGGAGGGCTTCCGCGTCAGCGTGCTCCATACAGACGCAGGATGGTGCGGGATGACATACAAAGAAGACATTCCTCCTGTGCAGGCAGAATTCAGTAAGATGATCGAAAAAGGCATCTACAGCGAAGACCTTTTTTCGGATCTCTAAGAAAGGATCAGATATATGTACTACTTGAATGAGAACATTAAGGATTTGAACAGGATATTCGACCAGAACTCCAGGGAAGGCTATATCCGTATGGACCTCAATGAGAATCCCGGCGGACTTCCGCAGGAATTCATAGACAAAGTCCTGGAAGGCGTGACGCCGGAGTTCGTGGCCAAGTACCCGGAGACTTTGGAATTCACGCAGAAACTGGGCAAGTTCATCGGCGCTGACGTGGATCAGATCTGCCTCACCAACGGATCGGCAGAGGGCATTCGCCACATCATCGAAGCCTACACAAGGCCGGGCGGCAAGATCCTCTCCGTAGACCCATCCTACGCTATGTACAAAGTATATGCGCAGATGTACGGCAGGGAGCACGTCGGCATCCCGTACAGGGACGATCTCACCATCGACATCGATACCATCGTGGATGCCATCACACCGGACATCGATCTGGTGGTGGTGCTGAACCCGAACAACCCGATCGGAGATGTGTACACCTACGAGGAGATGGACAGGATCGTGGCAGCAGCGAAGAAGGCCGAAGCAACCCTCCTCATCGACGAGGCCTACTTCTACTTCTATCCGAACTCCTTCGTGAAATACGCGTTAGAGAACGACCACGTATTCCTGACCCGGACCTTCTCGAAACTCTTCTCTCTGGCGGGATGCAGACTGGGATACGTCGTGGGGCAGGCCGAAGGCATCAAGATGGTGCAAAAGCTCTGCACGCCGCATAACGTGAACGCTTTTGGCATCCGGTTCGCCCAGGCCATCATCGAGACGGACGGGATGATCGATAAGCTGGTGGCCCGTCAGGTCGAGGGCAAACGATACCTCGTGGACACTTTGCGGGAGAAGGGATACAAGGTGAATGAAGGGGAAGGAAACTTTGTCTTTATCATGCCGAATACCCCGGCGAAGGAAGTGGTGCGCCGCATGAAGGAGGAAAAGAAATTCCTCATCAAGTCCTATTCCGGCATCGGAGATCTGGATGACTGCCTGAGAGTGACGACAGGCGAAAAGGAGATCATGAAGAAGTTCATCGATGCGCTGGAAGATGTAGACAGATAGCAGATCGTGGCATTAGGTGCAGGACGAGAAACGACGGTCCGTGCAAGGGTCAAAACCTTGCACGGGCTTTTTTGTGGTTGCAGGCGTGGTGTGAACGTATGGTTGGTCGTTTGGTTTCAGCGGTAACACCTCGAATTGATAACTTTACCGCTGAAGAAAAAAATGTTGCTCGTTCGGTTTCAGCGGTAATACCTCGAATTGATATCATTACCGCTGAAGAAAAATGAAAAATAGTGAGTTCGCACTCTTGCCGGCCTGTCAGAAGACTCTTAAATCAGTTTCTCGTCCATTTCTTCAGCGGTAACAATCCATAGGGCAGTGTTTACCGCTGAAAGAACAATGGTGTTTATTATTTCTTCAGCGGTAGAGGATAAAAATAACATGATTACCGCTGAAAAAGTGTGAAACTATCTGGTGCCCCTCCGCGTCTTATATACAG
>CAMOWO010000004.1 GCA_946628525.1 uncultured Bacillota bacterium
GCATGCATGGTTTGGGTCCTGCGCAATAGGACACCGTGAACCTTGTCAGGTCCGGAAGGAAGCAGCAATAAGCGGAAGCTCTTATGTGCCGCAGATCAGCCTTCTCCAAAGCATGCAGGGCATTCAAAGGGCAAGTTGTATATGGAGGTGCCTGATATATGTACAAAGCTCTATACCGTGAATACAGACCTGAAGTTTTCAGTGAGATGCTGGGACAGGAGCATATCGTCCGTATACTCAGGAATCAGATCAGGACCGGCAGCACCAGCCATGCGTATCTCTTCTGCGGAACGAGAGGAACAGGCAAGACGACGACGGCAAGGCTTCTGGCCAAGGGGCTGAACTGCACGTCGGAGGGCGAGAGACCCTGCGGCGAATGCGAAGCCTGCAGAGCCATCAAGGATGGGACGTTCCTCGACGTCATCGAGATCGACGCCGCTTCCAACAACGGAGTGGAGAACATCAGAGAACTGCGGGAAAGCGTGAAATATCCACCTGCAGCAGGACGCAAAAAAGTCTACATCATCGACGAAGTGCACATGCTCTCCACGGGCGCCTACAATGCGCTTCTGAAGACGCTGGAAGAGCCGCCGGAGTACGTCACCTTCATCCTGGCCACCACCGATCCCGGCAGACTCCCGGCCACCATCCTCTCAAGATGCATGCGGCTGGATTTCAAAAGAGTCCCGGAGAAGACCCTCATCGAGGGGATGGCCGATATCTGCAGGAGCAAAGGCATCGACGCGTCAGAGGACGCGCTGCGTATCATCGCAGCCAACGCCGATGGCTCCGTAAGAGACGGTCTGAGCATCCTCGATCAGTGTATCGCAGGGGGCGAGACCAAGGTCACACAGGACAGCGTCCTGGAGTTTCTCGGCATATCCGGGGAAGAGACCTTCATCCGTATCACGGACATGGTGCGAAGCGGGAAGACGTCGGAAGCATTGGTGCTTCTGGCACAGGTCCTTGAAGACGGAAGAGACGTGGTGCAGTTCACCAGCGGGTGGCTGAACCACTACAGGAACCTTCTGATGACACGGTTCATCAAAGATCCTCAGGATATCCTGAACATGTCCGCCGAGAACATCGAGCGGATCCGGCGTCAGAGCGACGCCCTCGAACTTTCGGATATAAATGAAGCGTTGGAAGTGCTGAGCAGGACCCACAACGAATCAAAGAGGTCCTCGCAGCCGCGGATCCTTTTGGAGATCGCCATCGTGAGACTCTCCTCGGGACGGGGACAGACGAAGGCCGCCGTGCGGCCCGCGGCACCGATCGAAGACGTGAGACCTTTGCGTGAAGTGCGCCAGGCGCCTGAGATGCGCCAGGTGCAGGAGGCAGAGGAGAAACTCCCGGAGGAGGACAGTAAGCCGCCTCAGACGGAGGATCCCGTCGCAGCTGAGGCAGAAGCGGAGGAAGATTCCTTTGATCTTGACGCTGTATGGCGAGCCGTCTTTGATGATGCAGAGGCGGGCAAGGGAAGTTTCTACGTCCTGGCGACAGACGGACAGATCACCGGCATCGATCCGGGATCTTTTGAGCTCAAAGTATCAAGGGATTTCCAACAGCAGATGGCGGAGAACAACAGGGATCTGATCGAGAGGCTCGTTGCCGAGCACACAGATGGCAAGAGAAGACATATGAAGATCATACCGGTTTCCGGTGCGGCAGTGGAAGAGAGCAACGACCACAGGAAGGCCGCGGCGGAGAAGGCCGCAGAGATCTTGGGAATAGAAGTAGAATTATAACCTGGAGGTAACAGATGGGTAAAGGAATGAGAGCAGGCAAGAGGCCAAAGACAGGCGGCGGCAATATGCAGAAGCAGATGGCCCAGATGCAGGCTGTTCAGAAACAGATGGAAGAAGTTCAGGCTCAGATAAATGAAATGGAGACAAGCGCTTCATCAGGCGGCGGCGCTGTGACAGTCACAGTGAACGGTGCCAAGGAGATCAAGGACATCATGATCAAACCGGAAGTGGTGGATCCTGATGATGTGGAGATGCTCCAGGATCTCGTGCTGACAGCGGCCAACGAGGCACTGCGTCAGATGGAGGAGATCTCACAGAATGAGATGAGCAAGTTTACGGCAGGACTTGGGATCCCGGGACTCTAGAAATGAGGCAGTATCCGAAACCTTTGAACAAACTGATCAATGAACTGGCGAGGCTTCCGGGCATCGGGAACAAGACGGCCCAGAGGCTTGCGTTCCACATCCTGTCCATGGAAGACAAGGATGCTTTTCGCTTGTCTGATTCCATCAGGGAGGCGAAGGAGACCATGAAGTACTGCTCCGTGTGCGGCAATCTCACTGACGTGGACCCGTGCGGCCTTTGCAGTGATGAATCGAGGGACCGGCAGGTCATCTGCGTCGTGGAGAGCCCTCGTGACGTTGCGGCCATGGAGAAGATCAGAGAATACAAGGGACTTTATCACGTCCTCGGAGGGTGCATCTCCCCGATGGACGGCATCGGTCCGGAAGACATCAATCTCAGGAGTCTCGTCCTGAGGCTGCAGAGCGAAGACGTCAAAGAACTGATCATCGCCACGAACCCCACCATCGAGGGGGAGGCGACGGCCATGTACATCGCCCGGCTGATCAAACCATCGGGGATCAAAGTGTCCAGGATCGCCCACGGTATACCAGTGGGAGGAGATCTGGAGTACGCCGATGAGGTGACGCTGCTGAAGGCGATGGAGGGTCGAAGAGAGTTATAACGCACGGACAACTTTTAAGACAGAATGGATCCGCAGGCAATGCGGGAGGACAATAATGAAAAGTGTCAGAACATCAATAAAAGGAGAACATATTATCAAGGCAGCTGCAGGCATTATCGCGTTACTGTCGATTGCCTTTGCCGTATATCATGGTATAAAGGGAAGTACGAGCATACTGATCGATCAGCATGAGGCCTTCCTTGGTGTAGAGATCATAACTGTGGTCGCCATTGTGACCATGGTGATTTTTGCTGTAAAGGAGAGAAATATCCTTGCGGCCTTCGGCGGCGTGGTGCAGATCGCGGGACTGATATGGTTCGATGTCACCAGAGGGGATTCCTTAGTCGGTGCAGCGACCCTGGATCTCGACTGGTTCGCCGTGATCATGATCCTGATCACCGGTATCATGGGCGCCATCATCTGCTGGCGTTCCAAGGTGAAGATCAGCATGATCATCTCGATCCTCGCCGTAGATGGACTGGCCCTTTCTGATGATCTTCTTTGGATGTTCATGTTCTGGAGCATCATCGCCGTATGCTCCTTCGATATCATAAGCAGGGACCGTGTGCAGGCAAAGGACTGCGCCTACAGAGTCCTGTCCATAAACAGCATCTCGGGCATCAGTTTCGTGGCCGGGATCATCGTCAGCGGTCTCGTATTCGAGACGGAGAGCATCTCGACGCTGTTCCTCATCGACTCCATCTATGCGGACATGATATCCGTGGCAGGTATCTTCGTCGTACTTGCGGGCATGTCCCGCTCGATGCAGATCCCGTTCCAGGGATGGCTCGCCCACGAGTATAAGATGAGCGCAGCAGCAGCGTCTCTCATCCAGGCCGTGACACTTGTAAACAGCGGGGCGATCCTGATCATCAAAATGTCCCCGGCTATGGGCGTTTCCAATTTCGCGGGCCTCATGGCCATCGTCGGAGGAGGCCTCACATTCTTTATCTCATCCCTCAACGCCGTCACGGAGGTCAGTTCCCGAAAGATGCTGGCCGACTCCACGAGCTCCATCATGGGTCTTGTGATCATGTGCGCGGGGATCGCCAACTCCGAGGCGATATGGGCAGCGATCATCCTCATCATGTTCCACAGCATCGCGAAGCCTCTGCTCCTTGCAGCGACGGAGTCTGAGCGCCTGAGAACGGACGTGGTCATGGGTGTCATCGTCATGATGGCGGCGCCGTTTGCCATCGTGCTGCTCCAGCGGGAGTCCATGGCATCCATCGTCGATACAGGAAACATCATCATGGTGATGATCATGTGCTTCAGCGGTGCCATCGCGATCCTCTACTGGACAAGGTGGCTGGGAAGCCTGATCGATGAAGCGGTCACAGAGGGGATCGAGCCGCTCACACTCAAAGAAATGAATCCATTCAGGGCAAACGCCTGGGTGCTGATCATAGCCATCCTCGGACTGCCGTTCATATCCATGTATATGGTCGTACCGTACATGGAGGAACTGTTCGGCGGAATGTCCGCGGCGGCAAACCTTTCAGACAACATTCTGGACTCCATCATCATCGCGTCGGCCGTGGCGCTGGCAGCGTATCCTGTCTTCAAAGGCACGCAGCCAAGACAGTCCTCGAGACCTGTCGCGACAAGTGAGGAAGAGGAGACCAGAGAGATGCTCCGAAAGAGCAAGTCCACTGTCCGGGCACAGGTGATCTGCAACATCGCCTCCGCCGGCATCATCGTGATCTGCATCGGATTTACTGCGGTGAATCTCACCGGACTTCTGGGAGGTGTGCTGTCATGATCATCAAAGCGATAATATCTGTACTGGCATTCATCCTCCTGGCACCATTGGCAGGCGGGATCCTCACCGGAATCACGAGAAAAACATCAGCAAGAGCCCAGGGAAGAGACGGCGGCGGTATCATGCAGCCTGTTTTTGACTGCATCGCGCTGCTCCAGAAAGGCTGGGGCGAGAACAGCGGGATACAGGGCTACTATGTGAAGGTCAGCCTTTTCTTCAATGTGCTGGCGGGAGCACTGTTCTACGCAGGACTTGATCTTCTTCTGACCATCGCATGCCTTGGCCTTGGGATCATATTCCTCGTCATCGCAGCGAGGGTCTCCGGCACCTACTACTCGCGTCTGGGAGCAGACAGGCTTGCAAGAGAAATGGTGGCGGCAGCGCCGATGATCTTCATGGTGGCCATCGGCTTTTATGTACGCTGCGGAAGTTTCGACGTAAGAGACATCGCCATGACGAGACCGTCGGCATTCCTGCCGCTGATCGGGCTTTTCGCCGGATACATGCTCATCCCGTGCGCGAAACTGAGACGTTCGAGCTTTGAGTACAGGATGCCGCACGCGATGTATCAGCGTGATATGAACAGCATCTCGGACGCTTTTGACATGAAGGACGCGGCTCTTTGCGAGATCAGCTCCTGGTATGAGAAGGTCGTTCTCTACTCCATCACCTATCTCTTCTTTGCCAACGGGACCATCCTGATGACGGCGGTAGGTGTGTGCTGCACCGTACTGACAGCGGTACTGCAGGGTCTGATCGAGAACGTGGGGCCGGCCGCAGACGGCAGGAGAGCCTTCAAGGCATCCTGGATCTGGGCATTCATCATCGGAATCGTGAACTTACTGATCATTTACATAGTAATATAGAAGGGTCGTGAGATCTGTGGCAAAAGATAAAGCAAAATTCAAGATACCGGGAATCAGATCTCTCAAGGTCAATTCCTGCTGGATATTCCACTTCGACGGCAGCGGCTGTGACGGGTGTAACGCCGAGTACATCGCATGCCTGGGACCGGGATGGGATATCGAGAGACTGGGATTCCGGAATACGGGAAACCCTTCCTATGCAGATATACTTCTGGTCACCGGTCTTCTGGACGAGAAGGCAAGGCGTGAACTCCAGGAGGTCTACGAGCAGACGAAGGAAGGGTGCAAAGTGGTGTCGGCAGGTGCCTGCGCGTGCACCGGCGGGATGTTCGACGGATGCGCCGATGTCCTTTCGGGAGCGGACAGCATGATCCCGGTGGACCTGTATGCGGCGGGATGCGCCATCCGGCCGGAGGGGATCATCGATGCCATCATCAAGGCGAGAGACATGATCAACAAAAATGACAGCGTGACTGCGGAAGAAGCACAGGAAAACAATGAACAAGAAAATGTTTGAGACAACTGAATATACTTCCAGGCTTCTGCAGCTTTCGGAGACGAAGGACTACAGGCAGCTTGTCTACGCATCCGAGAGGCTCTACGGGACAGGGGGCTTCGGAGGCAGCATGGCGATGTGCATCGCTCTGGAAGGGGCGGCGGACGTGGTCATACCGGAGAAGGCCCAGTATATACGGACGATCCTCATGGAACTGACGCTGATGCACGAGAACCTTCTGAGGCTGGCAGCGGTGGCAGAGACATTGAGTTTCGACAGGCTTTCCATGATGTGCTGGACGGAGCGTGAGAAGGTCCTGGAGATACTGGACGACCTGACGGGAAACAGAATGATGCTTTCCATGTGCGTGCCCGGGGGTGTCCGGCGTGATCTCGATATGGAGATGCTGGCAGAATCCATGGATGAGCTCAAGGTCATCATGCAGAGAGCCGAAGACATCCGTTCCGTCATTGCCGAGGACTCCATGATGCGCCGCAAGCTAAAAGGCGTGGGCGTCCTTGCCAGAGAAGCGGCCCAGGGCTCCAGCGTCACTGGCCCCGGAGCGAAGGGTTCCGGCGTGGAATTCGACAGAAGGATGTTGGGAGAATACGGAGCATACAGACATCTGGATTTCGCTCCGGTCACCGAGACAGGCGGGGATTGTCTGGCAAGGTGTCTCGTGAAGATCCGGGAGGTGCTCCAGTCGGGAGAACTGATCGCCAAGGCCGCCGAGAAGATGCCGGAGGGAAGTCTGAAAGCGGATATGCCGGCAGGCATCAATGGTGAATGGATCGCCAAGATCGAGCAGGCAGACGGCGTGGATACATTCTATATCAAAGGATCCGGATCTTCATTTTTGGATGAAGTCGGTGTCAGGACAGCAAGGGAGTCAAACAGGAAGATCATGGACAGGATCGACAACTATTCCATCGAAAATGAAGCCCTCGTCAGACTGACACTGGGAATCGACGAAAGTCTCAAAGAAAGGTAGGTGTCAGGATATGGGCGTGATGAAAATCGGCAAAAGCCTTCTGAACTCTCTTTTCGCAGAACCTGAGACAAGCGGATACCCGGAGGGGGGACTGAAACTTTCACCGGTCTCGAGAGGAAGCATCCTGATCGATGAAGCGGCTTGCACCCTTTGCACACTCTGTGGCAGAAGGTGCCCTTCGGGAGCCATAAAGCCGGACAGAAAGCAGCGCCGTATCATGATCGAGCGTATGAAGTGCCTCGCATGCGGTGAATGCGTCAGTGAGTGTCCGGAGCATGCCATCACCATGGCCAGGGAATACGTCAATCCCGACCCTGCGGTGCTCATCGATGTGTACAATGCAGTGCCGAAGCCGGGCAGCGATTCGGTGCTCCGGGGGATCGAGATGCCGCCGGAGGAGATCATGACGGCAGAGGAAATCTTCTTCGCAGAACTCCACGACGTGCAGAGGAAAAAGAAGAGGATCACGGACAGAGGCCGGAAGAGACGTGCAAGAAAGCGGAACAGAAGGCGGTAAGCCGCAGGATATTTGTACAAAAAAGTAATCCTAAAAAATCTTGACTTTGACTATGGGTTAATATACAATTATCTAGCGACTTTATGAAAATGAAAAAAAGAGCAGTCTTTTATGATGCTCTTAATTTTAAGTTTAACGGAGGAAACACCATGAGAGTAAAGGTGATACTGGCTTGCACAGAATGTAAACAGAGAAACTACAACACAATGAAAGAAAAGAAGAACAACCCAGATCGTATTGAGCTTAAGAAATACTGCAAATTCTGCAAGAAGCACACTCTTCACAAGGAGACGAAGTAGGGAGAGAACGATATGGCTAAACAGTCAAAGCAACAGGATAAGAACAAAACGAGCATAGCGAAGAGGACGAAGTCCATTGCCAATTCGAGAGGCAAGAAGAACAAGGAATCTAAAGGTATGTTCAGCGGCATGAAGGAATACTTCAAGGGCGTAAGACTCGAAATGAAAAAAGTCGTATGGCCTACGAAGAAGGAACTTGGCTCGTATACAATCGTAGTACTTGCTACGTGCGTCGCTTTCGCATTGGCTTTCTGGGGCGTAGACTCCGGAGTACTTGCAGCTATCAGAGCTATTTGTTTCTAGGGTAAACGGGAGTAATATCATGTCAGAAAACGAAACAAAGAAGCTTGATCTTGACAGCCTGGAAGGTCTCAGAGGAGACGGCGAAGCCAGATGGTACGTCGTACATACGTATTCAGGCCACGAGAACAAGGTAAAAGTAAATATAGAGAAGATCGTTGAGAACCGAGGCATGCAGGATCTGATTCTGGACGTCGTCGTTCCTACCGAAGACAGGGTAGAGGTGAAGAACGGCCAGAGAAAGGTCAAGACACGCAAGATGTTCCCGGGTTACGTCCTCGTCAAGATGATCGTAACGAACGAATCCTGGTACCTGGTAAGAAACACCCAGGGCGTAACAGGCTTCGTGGGACACGGTTCCGATCCGATTCCTCTTACGGTTGAAGAGGTCAGGAGAATGGGTATCGAGAAGATCTACATCGATCTCGATGTCAAGGTGGGCGACACGGTGAGAGTCATCAACGGACCTTTTGAGAACTTCATGGGAGAAGTCGAAGAGGTCAACATGGAGAAGCAGACTCTCCGCGCCAAAGTCTCGATGTTCGGAAGAGATACTCCTGTAGAACTTGACTTCGCTCAGGTCGATAAGATCTAGCGGAGAAGAATATGATCCGACCCTGATAGGGAATCTTAAGAAAGGAGAGAGAACATGGCTAAGAAGATTGAAGGTTATATCAAACTTCAGATTCCTGCCGGCAACGCGAATCCTGCACCACCAGTAGGACCGGCTCTCGGTCAGCACGGTGTGAACATCATGGACTTCTGTAAGCAGTTCAATGCGAGGACTCAGGATCAGATGGGAATGATCATCCCTGTCGTTATCACAGTATACGCAGACCACTCATTCTCATTCATCACGAAGACTCCGCCAGCAGCTGTACTGCTCAAGAAGGCAGCAGGACTTGAAACAGCATCAGGTGAGCCTAACAAGACAAAAGTAGCTACGATTACTTATGCACAGGCTGAAGAGATCGCTAAAACTAAGATGCCGGACCTGAATGCAGCAAGCCTTGAGGCAGCAACAGAGATGATCAAGGGTACTGCAAGAAGTATGGGAATCGTTGTAGAAGATTAATCAGGTGGGAGACGCAGAGCGTCGCTGGTACCACAAGGAGGTTTGAAATGCCAAAGAGAGGCAAAAATTACAGAGAAGCACTGAGTGCTTTCGACAAGTACGAGCTGTTCGATGTAAACGATGCTATGGATATCGTTACGAAGACAGCAAAGGCAAAGTTCGATGAGACCATCGAGTGCCACATCAGACTGGGCGTCGACGGAAGACATGCTGACCAGCAGGTCAGAGGCGCAATCGTTCTTCCTCACGGCGTTGGTAAGACAAAGAAGGTTCTGGTATTCGCGAAGGGACCGAAGGCTACAGAGGCTGAGGAAGCCGGAGCTGATTATGTAGGAGCTGAAGAAATGGCTCAGAAGATCCAGAAAGAAAACTGGTTCGACTTCGACGCTGTTATCGCTACTCCGGACATGATGAGTGTCGTAGGTAGACTTGGTAGAGTCCTTGGACCTAAGGGCCTGATGCCAAACCCTAAGTCAGGAACAGTAACGATGGACGTTGCAAAGGCTATCGAAGAGACGAAGGCCGGTAAAGTCGAGTACAGACTGGACAAGACGAACATCATCCACGTTCCAATCGGCAAAGCTTCATTCGGACCTGAGAAACTGGCTGACAACTTCAATGCTCTGCTGGGCGCTATCATCAAGGCAAAGCCTGCAGCAGCGAAAGGTCAGTACCTGAGAAGCGTAACAGTCGCTTCCACGATGGGACCTGGAGTCAAAGTCAATCCGGTGAAGATCGGCTAAGAACTGAAATCAAATCAGAAAACTAAAAAGCCAAAGACAGCAGGAGGAGAAATCCTTAAAACAAGATCCTGCCGAGGTACAATTTAAATATATTGGCCTCGATGTCTGCGTGAAATCGAGGTCTTATTATGTTTTAGGCGTACCCGGGCGGCGAGCCGCCAAAAATCTTTAGAAAGGAGAACGCAAAAACAATGAAAGAAGCTTATGTACAGAAGCAGGTAGTTATCGACGAGATCAAAGACAAGTTCGAAAGAGCAGAGTCTGCTGTAGCTATCGATTACATCGGTATCACAGTTGCAGAAGCTGACGCAATGAGAAAGAAGCTGCGTGAAGCTAATGTTGACTACAAAGTATACAAGAACACTCTCGTTAAGAGAGCGATCGCAGGAACTGATTATGAAGTTCTGGCAGACGTTCTTGACGGACCTTCCGCATTTGCATTCAGCTATGATGATGCAACTGCTCCGGCAAGAGTACTCAATGACGCCATCAAAGAATACAAGAAGATGGAGTTCAAGGGTGGTATCGTAGAAGGTGAATATTACGACAAGGACGGTATCACACAGCTGGCAGCCATCCCATCAAGAGATGTACTTATTTCCAAGTTCATGGGAAGCATCCAGTCACCTATTTCAAGCTTTGCAAGAGTCGTTGCACAGATTGCAGAGGCTAAGGAAGAAGCATAGGATCATTTATCAATAACAAAACCAAAAAAATAAGATAAGGAGAATAGAAAATGAATAAGGATCAGATCATTGAAGCTATAAAAGCTATGTCCGTATTAGAGCTGAACGAGCTGGTAAAGGCTTGTGAAGAAGAGTTTGGCGTTTCCGCAGCAGCAGGAGTTGCAGTAGTAGCAGCAGATGCAGGTGCAGGCGCAGCAGCAGAAGAGCAGACTGAGTTCACTGCAGTTCTGGCAGAAGTTGGAGCAGAGAAGATCAAGGTCATCAAGGCTGTAAGAGAGATCACTGGCCTCGGACTGAAGGAAGCAAAGGCTGTAGTAGATGGAGCACCTTCACCACTGAAGGAAGGCGTCGACAAGGCAGAAGCAGAAGCTATCAAGGCTCAGCTGGAAGAAGTTGGCGCAAAGGTAGAACTGAAGTAAGTCAGAAGCAGAATATGCCGAGCTTAGTCCTCGCCACTGACGGTCAGGATGGCTCACTCACAGACAATAACAAAACCTCGGAGAAACTCGCCCTTGGGCTCAAACAGTCTCCGAGGTTTTTTAATAATCTGCCCAAATCTACGATTTGGCGCGCAGATTTTATACCAGAGTCACAGTGCTTCAGCACGTGGTGACTCTTCTGTTATTGTCTATGTTCGTTTGCGCCAGTGACCGTACCAGTGTCTGCGGAATCGCTCGTCATATTCTGCTTCTGACAAGTCATGGAATAAACTGGCCTAATTTCCTTCTGACAAGCTGCCTGTGATCAAAGCTGCTCTTGCGGAAGCCATTAGGTAATTACAGGTAGTATGGGATGCGGAAGGAGAATTCTGCTCCCTGGTCGCTGTTGTTTCTTGCTAGTATCGTCCCGGAATGCTGGGATATGATCTGCCTGGATATGAACAGACCGAGACCTGTTTTGCGCGGGTGCTCGGCGATCATTGGATCGGTGCTTCTGTTGCTGCCGCTGTAGTTTCTTTCGAAGATGTAAGGAAGATCCTCTTCCGGGATGCCTTCTCCGGTATCCCGGACGGTGAATACCACGTCCCCCATCGGCAGGTCGTCCGCGGACACGTTTTCCGGGAGGTGAAGCATGTGTTCATGCCGGAAGGTCTCGCAGGTGAGGGTGATGAGGTTTCCCTCCGGTGTGTGGCGCAGCGCGTTGTTGATCAGATTCGACAGGACCTGATTGATCCTGTTGCTGTCCGCGATGACGGTGGCCTTCGGATCGATGTTGCAGCTGCATGAGACCTGGCGCAGGGATTCGGAGATATAGACTCTGGCTTCCTCCATGCATTTCGTGAAGAGTTCCTCGGCGTTGACTTCGTAGAACTTGTACTCCATCGTCTGGGATGAGAAGTCCGAAGCGGAGGCGAGGTCGTCGATCAGATTGTTCAAAAGCTTTGCTTTGGAATGGATCAGCTTGATATAGGAATCGGAAGCTTCTTTTGGGACCAGATTGTTGATGAGGGTCTCCGTATATCCGTTGATGATGGTGATCGGCGTCTTGATCTCATGGGAAATATCCTGGAGGAATTCCTTCTTCGCGTTCTCCGCCGCCGCAACTTCCAAGGCAGCTCTTCTCTGTTCGGTGATATCTCGCAGGATCCCTTCTACGGCGATGACCGTTCCGGTGTTGTCCGTGATCGGTATGTAGTTGATGCGGGACCATTTATCGATCACCCCGTTCTCCGAAAGTGTGAGGACACCGCTTCCAGGACTGTAGATCGGTTTCTCGAAGATCCTCCGCAGATTCCCCTGATCTTCCTCGATCTCGACTTTTTCGAAGAAACAGTCCGGTACGAGATACAGATGCTCGGAATTGACACCGATGAGAGGAGAAATCGAGTCACTTACGTATTCGAACTGATGGCTTCCGTAGTTGTATAGAAACATCACATCGGATGAATTCTCCACCAGGAGGCGGAAACGTTCGGATTTTTTGTTATCCAGGAACCGGACCTTCCGGAAGTAGATGATCATGATGGTAACGATGAGGACGTTGACCATGATGAGTCCGAAGAAATAAGAGTAGAGGGCCAATACCTGGGCGGTATACGTGAAACTGAAATGGTTGATGAATATGCTCCAAAGCAGGATGATGATGCCGGCCAGCGTTCGTTCCGGAACATTCCGTGTCCAGGACCTGGAGAGGAACAAGCAGCCCGAAAGAATGATCATCATGGACATCACAACGACGTTCGGAAGGAGCAGCGTCTCCATCACCACCGGTATGGCAGGATAGAGCATACTGGACAGAAGCGATGCGACGAATATGAGCGTAACGTGCCACGACAGCCGCAGATCCAGGAACTCCGACGTTCCCTCAAGGAACATGTAGGAGCCCAGAAGGGCCGCCATATGACGGAACATCAGGTAGGTTTCCGCAGGGATCTTCATGTTAAAATTGAGCAGATCGATGACGAACATGATGGCATATGCGATCCATGATATGAGCCATAGAAGCATGAAATGATCACGTCCCTGCCTGTACAGTACGTAGAATATGGAACTCAGCGCCAGTGTTACGAGAACAGACGCCAGCATTGTGTAGCCCGGTAGTAACAGCATAGGAGCCTCCTTGAAATGTCGATACTATTATGATAAATTAATTAGAAGAAAATGTAAACACAGCATAACCAAAAGAATCCGGGTGATCCTATATGACAGATAACAAGGGTAAATACGGCTGGATCAGTCTCATATCATTCGGCGCCATGTATAACTTCGTATACATGGGCAGATTCGGCGTCATAAACTTCATGGATGAATTCGGAAGCCAGCTGAAGCTGACATCCACAGAAGAGAATATCCTTACGATCAGCGTTTTTGCCAGCTACGCGGCAGGAAGCCTCATATGCGGTTTCATCGCAGACCGATGGGACGCCAAAAAGACCGTCGTTCTGGCAGGGATGATCACATCCATTCTCAACATAGCCATGCTTTACGCAGGGAACTTCCAGATGCTGCTGGCCATGTGCATCCTCAACGGCATCGTCCAAAGTGCCATCTGGGTAGGGGGCATCAACATCATCGCCCATTGGTTCGCGGAGGATCAGTGGGGCAAAAGTGTCGGCATCGCCAATTTCTTCTCGGGGATCTCCCACATCACAGCGTACCTGCTCCCGGCGGTGGTGGGCGCCATCCTTCCGCTGTCCGGCTGGAAGACGAGGTTCATCATCTCCATCGCGATGCTGGTGATCTTCACCCTGATATTCGGAGTGCTCTGCAAGGGCAAAAGGGAGGACGCCGGTCTCGAGCCGTATAAACACGCCAACGAAGAAAGAATCAAAAACGAAACATTTCTCAGGAACAACAAGTGGAAATACCATACGCTGTTGCTGTATCTTTTCAGAAGAAAGTACTTCCTGATGTGGTGCTTCATCGCCTTCCTTTCGAGTGTATGCAGATACGGCCTCTTCCAGTGGATCCCTGTCTACTTCGGCGGAGAAACGAAGATATCGATCTTTTCGCCGGGTTATGGACAGATCTTCCTGCCTCTCGGCATGGCCATCGGGACCATGATCATAACATGGGTCACCGGCAAACATTATCTGGATAACAAAGGGATCGTGGTGGTGGCCATGGCAGCGCTTTGTGCCAGCGTCGTCATCGTCTTTCCGATGGTAGGAAGCGCCCAGGCCCTGAGGGTCGGCGTCTTCATCACCGGTTTCGTGATTTACGGGATCAACGGCGTCCTTTGGGTCCACGCCATCGACCAGGGAGGAAGGATCTTCGCCGGGACCGTCGCCGGGATACTGAACGGCTTTGCATATCTGGGAGCGACGCTTCAGACGGCATTCTATTCTGCGGCTCTTGCGATCTACCATTCATACGTTTCCATCTGCCTGGTGACAGAACTCATGTGTATCCTGATGGTCATATGCGCCGTGATGATCTGCAGGAACGCAGCCTTCATCGAAGAGGCTAAGATACAGAGCGATTCAAAGATTTATTAAAGTTTTTGCCTCGCATATTGAAAAATCAGTTTTTTTAAGACATTGTAAAATCAGATTTAGTTTACAAGGACTAATAAGGAGGTTGACAATGTCTTTTATTTTGGGAATAGATACGGGCGGAACGTATACTGATGGCGTGGTCCTTGACATGAATACAAAGGAAATCATCTCAAAAGCCAAGGCGCTGACCACAAAAGAGAAACTGGAGCTCGGCATCGGTGAATGTCTGGATAAGCTGAAGATCGATTCGCCGGAGCAGATCCGGATGGTGTCCATCTCCACGACGCTGGCCACGAATGCTATCGTAGAGGGCAGAGGTGCCGCCACAGGGCTGATATACATGGGCTCGGAGCCTGATATCGATATACCGGCGGAGGTAAAAGTCAGGATCAAAGGACGCATGAGCATCATGGGCGACATCGCCGAGGAACTGGACTTCAAAGAATTGGACAGCGTCATCGAGATTATGAGAGGCAAGGTGGATGCTATTGCGGTATCGGGGTATGCCAGCGTGAGAAACCCCAGGCACGAGAAGCAGGTGATGGTGGAGATCAGGGACAAACTGGGCATCCCCGTCGTGTGCGCCCATCAGCTCACCACAAGTCTTGGCTTCGATCACAGGACCATCACGGCGGTGCTCAACGGCAGACTGATCCCGGTCATCGATGAACTTCTGGCGGCCACCGCGGAGACGATAAAGCAGCACGGCATCGATGCTCCCATGATGGTGGTAAAGGGGGACGGCACCCTCATGACGGAAAAAACGGCCAGAGAGCGACCTATCGAAACGATCCTGTCGGGACCTGCAGCCAGCGTCATCGGAGCACTGGCACTGACGGGCAAAAAAGAGGGGATCGTTCTGGATATGGGCGGCACCACCAGCGACTACGCTGAGCTGTCGGACGGACGCGTGAGGATCGGCGCCGAAGGCGCCAAGGTAGGAGGCTGGCACACGAGAGTCAAGGCCGTGGAGATCTCCACATTCGGTCTGGGAGGAGACAGCCTCATCGCTTTGGACCGGAAGGGAAAACTCGGCATACGCACCAGGAAAGTGTGGCCGCTTTGCGTGATCGGCGCGAAATACCCGGGACTCACCCGGGAGATGAGGAGTTTCAGAAGGGAAGGAGAGTTCCAGTACTATTCGGAGCACGAGGTGGACTGCTACATGTATCAGGGAGGATCTGCCGTTGCTTCGAGAATCGAGGAACTGACGGAGGAAGACCGCAAAGTGATCGAGCTTCTGAAAGACAGACCCCACAGCATCATCTATATCGCGGAAGCTTTGGGGCGGGACCCGGAGACGGTGGAGCTGGGGCATCTCGAAGAGGGCGGTCTCATCGCCAGGATCTCCTTCACGCCGACGGATCTGATTAGTATTTTGGGCAAGTACAGCGACTTGAACGAGGAGATTTCCGCC
>CAMOWO010000005.1 GCA_946628525.1 uncultured Bacillota bacterium
GAGTGGTAATACCTTTTGTTTGTCTTTTCATTTGAAGGCTGCCTGCCGCGGCGGCAGCCCACTTCATTTGCAGAATACCGGCACGAGAGCCGGCTGCCGAACTGCGCACGCCGTAGCTGCGCTCGACGTAGCCCGCCACAGTCCGTCTCTGATTTACTGCGGATAGATCGTGATGATCTCCTGTGAATCGACTGCTGCCTGGATCAGGGCCTCGCAGTCCAGTTTGCTCTCTGAGTGCAGGATCTTCTCCAGTTTCGGCTTTGTGACAGGATGCTTTGGCAGGAATACGGTACAGCAGTCTTCGTACGGCTGGATCGACGTCTCGAAAGTACCGATTTCCTGAGCTTTGTCCATGATGTCGACTTTATCCATGGCGATGAGCGGTCTCATGACCGGCATGCTGACGGCTGCATCCGTTACGACGAGTGCTTCTGCCGTCTGGCTTGCCACCTGCCCCAGGTTCTCACCCGTGATGAGCATCCCGCAGCCCGTTTCTTTGGCGAGGCGTTCTGCGATGCGCATCATGAAACGGCGCACGAGGATCGTGGTCTCTTCCTCCGGACAGTTCGTCACGATCTGCTCCTGGATCGGCAGCAGATTGATGACGTGAAGCTTGAATCTGCCGCAGTAAGTCGCCACCTGAGAAGCCAGTTCCTCCACCTTCTCCTGCGCTCTCTGGCTTGTGTACGGATAGGAATGGAAGTGGACCGCTTCGATGAGCATGCCACGCTTTGCCATCATCCACGTTGCTACCGGGGAATCGATCCCACCGCTCAGAAGCGTCATGCCTTTGCCGTTCGTGCCGAGAGGCAGACCGCCGAATCCCGCGATCTTGTCCTGATAGATATACGACGTGTCTTTGCGCACATCCACGAAGAGCAGGCAGTCCGGATGATGAACGTCCACTTTGAGGACCTTGCATCCTTTGAGCACTGCAGCGCCGATGCGCCTTCCGATATCCGGCGACTTCACCGGGAACGTCTTGTCCGCACGCTTTGCTTCCACCTTAAACGTCTTCACACCGCGCTCTTCGATGGCCTCCAGCATGTACTCCACGGCAGCCTCTCCGATGGCTTCCATGGTGCTCTCGCATTCGATGGCCGGGCTGATGGATGCCACCCCGAAAACCTTTGAGATCTCTTTGATGATCGCCTGCTTGTCGAGATTGATATCCGCTCTTACGAAGATCAGCCCCTCATGCCTTTTGACGGACACGCCGTCGAACTTTCTCAGGAGCTTTTTGATCCTCTCCACCAGCATGCGCTCAAAGAATGGCTTGTTCATGCCCTTCAGCGCGACTTCACCGCATCTTACGATAAAAATATGTTCTGTTCTTTCCATTGTGATCCCCTATCTGAAACTTCCTAACTTCCTGAATCTCTTCACCGCTGCAGCAACTTTTTCTATGACCTCGTCTGTCTCCTCAAGGGTGTTGAAACGTCCGAAGCTGAACCTCAGCGTCCCCTCGATGTCCTTCGGCGAAAGGCCCATGGCTTTGAGCACGTGGCTCTGCCCTTTCTTGTTTGAGGAGCACGCAGATCCTGTGGAAACATAGATCCCGTCCTGCTCCAAAGTATGCAGGAGCACCTCGCCTCTCGTCTTTTGGAATGTCACGTTCAGCACGGACGGACAGCAGTTTCCTGTTTTGTCTCCGACGACCTCGGGGCTGTTGATGACCACGTCCCCCAGGCTCGTGAAGCCGTCGATGAGCCGCTGCCTGATCTCTTTCATCTTCTCCGCATCGGCTCTCATCGATGATACGGACATCTCAGCCGCAAGGCCGAAGCCTGCGATGCCGGAAACGTTCTGGGTGCCTGACCGCATGCCGCTCTCCTGGCCACCGCCGAGAAGATACGGCTGCAGGTTGATGCCTTTTCTCACCCAAAGGGCGCCCGTGCCTTTCGGTCCGTGGATCTTATGGCCGCTGACGGTCACGAGATCCGCATCCTTTGGGAGAGAGAGTTTGCCGAAACTCTGGACGCAGTCCGTATGAAAGAGTCCCGGTGCTTTCTTTTCGTCCATCAGTGCCCTGACTTTATCGACAGGCATCACTGTCCCCGTCTCGTTGTTGACGTGCATCAGGCTTACGAGGATCGTCTTGTCGTTGATGGCTCCTGCCAGATGGTGCTCATCGAGTCTGCATCTGCTGTCTACGTCCACATAGATGACCTCGAAGCCGTCCTGTTCCAGCCTCTTGCAGCACTCCAGCACGGCGGGATGCTCCACGGCTGAAGTCACGATCCTGTTCCCGAGACGCTTGAGAGATCTCACTGCACCGAAGATGGCCATGTTGTCCGCCTCCGTCCCGCAGGATGTGAAATACACATCGCCATCGCCAAGGCCTAAGGCGTCCTTTACCTGCTTTCTCGCATTCTTGATGGCCTTCTCCGCATCGACCCCCGGCTGATAGAGGGCAGAAGGATTGCCGAAATCCTCTTCCATGTATTTCACCATGAGCTGGGTCACTTCATGGTACTGTTTCGTTGTTGCGCTGTTATCTAAATAAATCATGTCTCACCGTTTGCCCGAAAAAAAGACGGATGGATCATCCGCCTTTTTCATTCCTATTTCGCGTAGTCTATCGCTCTCGTTTCTCTGACTACATTTACCTTGATCTGGCCCGGATACTCCAGTTCTGATTCGATCTTCTTGGAGATGTCTCTTGCCAGGAGAGCTATGCCGTCATCGGATACTTCATCCGGCTTAGCGATGATCCTGATCTCTCTGCCGGCCTGGATCGCATATGACTTGTCGACGCCCTTCGTCGTATTGGCGATCTCTTCGAGTTTCTGAAGTCTCTTGACGTAGGATTCGAGGGTCTCTCTTCTCGCTCCCGGTCTTGCTGCGCTGAGTGCATCCGCTGCTGCGATGAGCACGGCTTCAACGGACTTCGGCTCGTAATCGCCGTGATGAGCTGCCATACCATTGATGACATTCTCGTGTTCTTTGTACTTCTTGAGAACTTCGATACCGATGTCGACGTGCGTACCCTCTTTCTCGTGGTCGAGGGCCTTACCGATATCGTGGAGCAGACCTGCACGCTTTGCGAGTGTAACGTCCAGTCCCAACTCGCCTGCCATGAGGCCTGCCAGATGGGATACCTCGATGGAGTGCTTGAGCACGTTCTGCCCGTATGAAGTTCTGTACTTGAGTCGTCCCAGAAGTTTCACCAGTTCAGGATGCAGATTGTGGATACCGACTTCGTACGTCGCCTGTTCTCCTGCGTCCTTAATGATGGCGTTTACTTCCTTCTCGGACTTCTCTACCATCTCCTCGATCCTGCCCGGATGGATCCTTCCATCCACGATCAGTTTCTCGAGTGAGAGCCTTGCGATTTCTCTTCTTACAGGATCGAATCCCGAAAGGATCACCGCTTCAGGTGTATCATCTATGATAAGGTCGATACCTGTGAGTGTCTCGATTGCCCTGATATTTCGTCCTTCACGGCCGATGATCCTGCCCTTCATCTCATCGTTCGGAAGCGGTACTACAGAAACGGTGGACTCTGCCACGTGATCTGCTGCACATCTCTGGATGGCTCCCGTGATGATTTCTTTGGCTTTCTTGTCGGCGTCTTCTTTTGCCTTCGATTCGATTTCTTTGTAGAGAGCTGCTGCATCTCCTCTCGCTTCTCTCTCTACCTTCTCCAGGATGATCTCTCTTGCCTGCTCCACAGTGTAACCGGAGATCTTCTCCAGTTCTTCCAGCTGCTTCTTGACAAGCTTCTCCATCTCCTGCTGCTTCTTCGTTATGCTTCTGTCTTTATTTGATATGCTTTCTTCTTTCTTCTCAATATTTTCAAGTTTTTTATCTATAGCTTCTTCCTTCTGAACCAGTCGGCGTTCAGATTTGGAAATTTCATTTCTTCTTTCTCTGATCTCTTTCTCGAGATTGCTTCTCTGTTCATGAGCTTCTTCCTTCGCGGCGAGCACCATTTCTTTTCTCAGGGTCTCCGCTCTGTCTTCTGCTTCGAGTATGAGGTTCTTCGCCCTCATTTCTGCATTTCCAACGGTCTTTTCACCTATGGATTTACGCAGTATATATCCAACCAGCAGTCCTATGCCAAGGGCTACCAGTCCCACTATAACTATCAGTACTGATTGCATATACTGTCTTCCTCCTTAAAAAATATTTAGTTTTCAAATTACAACTATATTTAAATTTTTACTTGCAAATATCAATAAGCAAAATCCGCATATTTTTTCGCAAAAAAGCATACACGTTATTATATGATTTTTGTGTGATATCGTCAAGAGCACCTTACAGAAACACCCATTCACGAGCATAAAAAAGAAAAGCCGGATCTAGACCCGGCTTGATACTATTCTGTATACGATTTCTTTGAAATTCTTCTCGATATATGTCCCGCTCTTGCAAACGATCGGGATGCCTTTATTCGTTGAAATATGGATGTTGTCGTCGTCCTGTATGATACCGACGAGCTTGCCCTGGAGCATCTCGGAGATGTCTGCAAGGGACGGCACCATGTGTGCCCTCATGAGATCCACGCGCACCTTATTGACGACGATCCTGATATCCGTGAGACCTTTGTCCATCATGTAGCGCTCGGTGACATCGGCGTCTCTGAGAGAGGCCACTTCCGGCTCTGTCACCAGCACGGCCTTATCCGCCGGCGCGATGGCGACATCGAACAGGTCATTGATCCCTGCCGGACAGTCGATGATGATGAAATCAAAGCTGCCGCTCAGCTTATCGCAAAGTATCTCCATGTGGAGCGGTGTGATATCTCTGTCGTCCCTTCTCGGCGACGCTGCCATAAAATACAGGTTCTCGAAACCATCGACCTTGATCATGGCCTTCTTGATCCTGCATATGCCCGACATGACATCCATGATATTATAAACGACCCTGTTCTCCATCCCGAGATAGAGGTCCATGTTCCTCAGACCCATATCCAGATCGATGAGCATGACTCTCGCGCCCCTTGACGCAAGAAACGCACCCATATTCACGGAAAACATCGTCTTGCCGGTGCCGCCTTTTCCTGAAGATACTAAAATAACCTGACTCATTACTACTTCCCCTGATACAAACTTTTACAAATATAGTTTGCCTACATTCAGGTTAAAAGTCAAGTGACAACTTTAAATAATCTTTAAGGTGCCCGTGTCCTCAATTCTCCTGCATGAGTCCCTCTGACTTCAAACTGACGTATCTGCCGTCCCCGATAATCAGATGATCGATCACGTGGATCCCCAGAAGTTCCCCCACTTCCATGAGCCTTCTCGTTGTCTCGATGTCATCTCCGCTAGGCGTAGGATCCCCGGAAGGATGGTTATGCACAAGTATGATCGAACCCGCACAGCGCCTCACCGCCTGCGCAAAAACCTCCCTCGGGTGGCTGATGCTGGAACTGATATCTCCAATGGAAATGGTCACCTCTTCGATGATCTCCCCTTTGGAATTCAGCAGGACACCCAAAAAATGCTCTTTCATCAGGTGCCTCATGCGCTCCATAAAAAGGTCTTCCACGTCTTCGGCACAGGTGATCTTTCGCTTCGCACGCACCGGTTCTGCTCCGATCCGCCGTCCCAGTTCGACAGCCGCAAGAAGGGAGCACGCCTTCGCCTGCCCGATCCCTTCGATCTCCATGAGTTCCTCCGGGGTGCATCCCGCCAGGAACCTCAGGCCTCCCTTGTCGTCCGACAAAATGTCCATGGCCACTTCCACCGCGGACTTCTGATCCGTTCCGCTGCCTATGATCACGGCCATGATCTCGGCAGTGCTCAAAGCTTCCCTGCCGCTCTTCAATAGTTTTTCCCGCGGCCTCTCTGAGACCGCCATCTCCGTTATCCTCATTCCCAATCTCCTTTCATGATGCTTCGTGCTCCCCCTCCAAAGTATGCCCGTCGTCTCCTTATTGTTGGTATATTTTACCATTTCTTGTAGGGGCTGTCAATCATTTCCATTTACTCGGCGTGTTCGGGTCTTCCGGCAGCACGTGCTCCGAGGACTGCCCCCTGAAATCAGTGACATTTTAAAAGACTGCACCTCGCGGTGCAGCCCCTGATTTCTTGATTCTCTATTTCTATTCACACTCCGGCATGCGCCTACTTGACCATGTCGAGCACTGCCGCCACCACTTCATCGATACTCATTCCGGTGGTGTCCAGCTCCACCGCATCATCTGCCTTGCAGAGCGGGTTCAGTTTCCTCGTCATATCGTTGTGGTCTCTTTGCTTGATGTCCTCCAGGATCTGAGCATACTCCACGTTTTCGCCCTTCTCGACGAGTTCTTTGTACCTTCTGTCTGCTCTTTCTTCTGCGGACGCTGTGAGGTAGATCTTGTACTCCGCATCTTTGAGGACGTTCGTGCCGATATCCCGGCCATCCATGATGATGCTCTTTCTCGTACCCATGGCTCTCTGGATGTCCACCAACTTGCTGCGGACGGGAGCCTTCGCGGATACTTTGGATGCCATCATGGAGATCTCCGGTGTCCTGATCACGTCATTCACATTCTCCCCGTCGAGAAGGATGTTGCCCTGCACGAAATCGATATCCGTGTCCGCCAGAAGCGCGTCCAGGGCCTCCGCATCTTCAGGGTCGACCCCTGTCTTGCTCACCTTGTATCCGACGGCACGGTACATCGCGCCTGTATCTATGTAGTCGATCCCCAGCTTCGCCGCCACTGCTTTGGCGATGGTGCTTTTGCCTGCACCGCTGGGACCATCGATCGCTATTCTGAATATGTCTTTCATTTCGTTCCCCTGCCTAGTTCTTGTTCGTGAGAAGTTTCTCCACCTCTGCAACAAAAGTATTCACGTCTGTAAACTGCCTGTACACGCTTGCAAAACGAACGTATGCTACCTCGTCGAGATCTCTGAGCCTCTCCATCACCAGTTCCCCGATGAATGTGCTGTCCACTTCCTTCTCCATCATATTGTTGAGACCGCGCTCGATCTCATCAACGATCTTCTCCATTTCAGCGAAAGGAACCGGTCGTTTCTCGCATGCTCTGATGATACCGTTCAGGAGCTTGTTCCTGTCAAAGGCCTCCCTTCTGCCATCCTTCTTGATGACCATGAGTATCATCTCTTCGACCTTCTCATATGTGG
The DNA here is from genome assembly GCA_946628525.1 of uncultured Bacillota bacterium. The sequence goes on from CAMOWO010000005.1 coordinate 7,080, forward strand.
TAAAACGCTTGCCGCAGGACTCGCATTCGCGCCGTCTCCTTATGGCGTGTCCGTCTTCAGTATGTCTGGAATCGATTACTTTGCTGTCCTCATTCTCGCAATATGGGCACTTCATTTCTTCTTCCTCCTTAAACTCAGGGTCCTTAGGAGTTTATTCTACTATATGTAGTGGGTTTTGTCCACCCCGCAGAGACTTCTTGTGGTCATACGAATGCGTTCTCTATTGCGTATGGGAGCATCCAGTATATGATGATGCAAAGGTGCCGCGGGCCTCCTGCGGCCGCGCAGAGCGGATCTCCAAATCGCCCACTCTTCCGTGCGCCCCGACGCCCCCCGAACACAGAGAAAGCCCAGTCGCAACGTTCGACTGGGCTTCCCTTCGCAATCATATTATTTGACGAGCTTTATTAGTCCTTCCTGAAATCCTGCAAGTGCCCCGACGACAGCCGGTCGAAGTAACTCTTCGTCTCCGCCGCCACTACGCCGCTGAGGGCTACGAGGGCGATGAGGTTCGGGATCGCCATGAGGGCGTTGAAAATATCTGCGATGGTCCATACTGCAGCGACTGTGAGGAACGGTCCGATCAGGACAGCGCATATATACAGCCAGCGGAAGACCTGAACGACTTTCAGGTTCCCTTCTGCGAGGTACTCGAGACATCTCTCGCTGTAGTAATCCCATCCCAGGATGGTCGTGAATGCAAAGAATGCAAGGCAGATCATCAGCACGAAGGATCCCACCGCGTCAGACCACGGAAGCCCCGCGCCAAAGGCGATCGCCGTTACGTCTACGCCGTCCACGCCTCTTTCGAGGGCCGTATCATAGGCGCCCGTCGTCATGATGGCAAGACCTGTCATGGTACAGATGCAGATCGTATCGATGAAGGTACCTGTCATGGTGACCAGACCCTGTCTCGTCGGCTCATTTGTCTGGGCAGCCGCAGCTGCGATCGGCGCGCTTCCGAGACCGGCCTCGTTGGAGAAGATACCCCTTGCGACACCCTTTTGCATGGCGATGAGCATGGCGCCCAGCGCTCCGCCGCCGACGGCTCTGATACCGAATGCGCTCTCGATGATCCTTACCACTGCATCAGGAATCTGAGAAATGTGGGTGATCACGATGAGCAGGCAAACGATGACGTAGAGGATGGCCATGAACGGTACGATGATCGAAGTGACGCTTGCGATCCTTTTGAGGCCGCCGATAACGACGAGTGCCGTTGCTCCTGCGACCACGACAGCTGCGATGACGGTCGAGATCGAGTAATCTGTCCCGAACATATAGACTGTGTGCTGCATATTCGGATCGAAGAAGTTTTTGGCCGCCGATGAGATACCGTTTACCTGGGTGATGGTTCCGATCCCCAGCAGTCCGGCTCCTGCGCCAAATACCGCAAAGATCTTCGCCAGCCACTTCCAGTTGTGGCCCATGCCTTTTTCGATGTAGTAGAAAGGTCCTCCCAGGAAGCGGCCGCCTCCTTTGTCCTCTCTGAACTTGACGGCCAGAAGTCCCTCTGAATACTTTGTGGCCATCCCAAAGCACGCCGCCAGGATCATCCAGAAGAGAGCTCCCGGACCTCCGGCGATCAGTGCTGTTGCGACACCGACGATGTTTCCCGTACCGATGGTCGCTGCCATGGCGGTACAGAGGGCACCGAAACTGGTGACTTCGCCTACACCGTCTTCCTCATTTTTCACCATGTACTTCAGCGCAAGACCAAGCTTGCGGAACTGAAGCACTTTGACCCTGATGGTGAGCAGGATACCTGTTCCCATGATAAGAACGATGAGAGGGACACCCCACACGAACACATCGATCTTATCGAGTACTGCTGTAAAAGTTTCCATAATTCCGATCCTTCCAGTAATAAAAAGTGAAACAATGAATCATACCAATAAAAAACGCGATTTACGGTTTTTTACAAGGAAAATTTACCATAAATCGCATTCTTGTACAAGATTTCGAACAATAATATATTGTATACTTGAATTGTGGGTCTAATATTCTTTCGCTACGCCTTTGACTTTTGCGTTTTCCAGAAGGAAATCGAGGACCTTTTCATAGAGCAGTTCGATGTGGATGTAATCCTCCGCGGTGCGTCCCGTCTGCTTGGCGATGGCTTCCTCATCGTAGCCTGAGGACTTCATATTCTGAAGCATCGACTCCGCTTCCTCATCGGTGTACTCGAGGCCCTCTTTCGCTGCGATGTATTCGATCAGCATCTCCTGCTTGACCCTCAGCTTACTGCTGTCCTCGTTCACACTCTGGAAATCCTCTTCGCTGTTGAAACCGTACTGCTTGAGCATCTCTTCTCTTGTGATCTTGTACTGCTCCGCATACGTGTCGATCTGCTTGCTGTTGAGTTCCTTATATGCTTCCACTTCACGATCCGGATACTTCTTCACCTTCGTGTTGTCCAGCGCATCCGACCAGATGGCCTGCTTCTGCTCCTTGATCGCCGTCTCTTCTCTCTCGTTGCTCAGCTTTTTCTTGATGGACTTTTTGAAGGCCTCCACGGAGTCGTACTCGTCGCTTGCTTTGACGTACTCCTCTGCCGTCGGCGTGTCAGGACGCTTTGCAGAATTGATGGTGACGGAGAACACCACGTCCTTGCCGGCCAGGTTCTCCTGACTGTAATCCTTCGGGAAGGTCAGGTCCAGTTTCGTCTTGTCTCCCACCTTTTTGCCGATGAGCCCGTCTTCGAAGCCGTCGATGAGGGCGCCGCTTCCGATGGTCACATCGTAACCGTTTGAGGTGCCTCCCTCAAACGGCTTGCCGTTGACCTTGCCGTCGAAGTCGATGTTCACGGTGTCGCCATCTTTGATCTTATCGCCTTTCTTCAGGTCGCTGGATTTGGCGGCCTCCTTCAGGACCTTGTCCATCTCCGTCTTCACCTCGTCGTTCGATACCGACACGGCGTACGGTGACACCTTCAGGCCTTTGTACTGGCCCACATCCAGGTATTCCTCCAGATCGTAGTCGCTGTAGGACATGGAGGATACTCCCTGCCCGCATGCTGTCAGCGCCAGCACCATCACGGCTGCAAGCAAAATCGTTATCTTTCTCTTCATGCCTGTCTCTCCTAGCTTTCTATCGCCTTGATCAGGATCTCAAGGCCTTCGTCGATATCCTCATACGGAATGTTCAGCGGCGGAAGAAGCCTTACCTTGTTCTTCGCCGTAAGCGCCATGACGCCGCCGGCAAGGGCTTCCTTGACGATGTCAGCCGCCTTCTTCTTGCTGTCCACCTCGATACCCATCATGAGGCCGAGACCTGAAACGCTCTTTACCTTCGGGGAAGCAAGCAGTTTCTCCTTGATGTACTCACCCTTCTTGCATACTTCTTCCAAAAAAGCGTCGTCGATCTGAGAAAGGACGTACCTTGCCGCTGCCGTCGCCACCGGGTTTCCGCCGTAAGTCGTTCCGTGATCTCCCGGCTGGAGCACGTCGCATGTCTTCTCCCCAAATAGTGTGCCGCCGAGAGGCAGACCGCCGCCGATCCCCTTCGCGAAGGATACGATGTCCGGCGTCACGCCGAAGTACTCGTACGCAAAGAATTTGCCCGTTCTTCCGATGCCTGTCTGCACTTCATCACAGATGAAGAGGATGTCCTTCTCTTTGCAGATCGTATCCACGGCTTCCACGAATGCCGGATCCAGATCCAGCACGCCGCCTTCGCCCTGTACCATTTCCAGCATGATGGCGCATACGTCATCGGATACGAGGCCCTTCAGAGCTTCGATGTCATTTGCCGGACAGTAAAGGAATCCGTCCAGGAATGGTGTGAAGTACTGATGATAATGCTCCTGACCGGTCGCGGTGATCGTTGCCATGGTCCTTCCGTGGAAAGAGTTCACCAGGGAGATGATCTTATTGCAGTTCTCCCCTTTCTTCGTCGTTCCGTATTTTCTTGCTGTCTTGATGGCCGCTTCATTGGCCTCGGCGCCGGAGTTTCCGAAAAATACTTTCTTCAGCCCTGTCCTCGCGGTGAGGTTCTCTGCCACCTCCACTTGAGGCTGTGAGAAGAACAGATTCGAGCAGTGCTGCAGTTTGGCTGCCTGCTCTGTCACGGCTGCCACCCAGCCTTCGTCGCAGTATCCGAGGCAGTTCACCCCGATACCGGACGTGAAATCGATGTATTCCTTGCCATCCACGTCGACGCACCTTGACCCCTTGCCGTGATCGATCACCAGATCGAAGCGGGCGTAGGTGTTCATGATCTTATCGCCGTCCAGCTTCTGTATTTCATTCTTCGTCATTGTCTTCACAATATTTTTCCTCGCTTTCTGTGAGAATTGCTGTTCCGATACCCTTGTTGGTGAAAATCTCCAGCAGGATACTGTGCGGGATACGGCCATCCATGATATGGATCCTCGAGACACCGTTCTCGATGGCCTTGATGCAGTTGTTGATCTTCGGGAGCATGCCCCCCTTGATGACGCCCTGATCGATGAGCTTTCTCGCTTCTTCGATGTACAGCTCTGAAATGACGGAATCGGGATCCTCCGGATCCATTCTCACGCCTTCCACATCGGACAGGTACACGAGTTTCTCCGCTTCCAGTGCCTCTGCGATGGCGCTGGCCGCTTCATCGGCATTGATGTTATATGTATTGCCCTCATCGTCCATCCCCACAGGGAATACGATCGGAAGGAAATCCTTCTTGATGAGGTCTCTGAGGATCTTCGTGTCTACATCCACGATGTCCCCTACGAAACCGATATCCTTGCCGCCCGGCGTCTTTCTCTTCACCTTGAAGAGGCCACCGTCCTTGCCGCTGATACCGGCCGCTCTTACGCCCAGCATCTGCACGTTCGTGACCAGGTCCTTATTCACTTTGCCCAGGACCATCTCCGCCAGCTCCATGGTCTTCTCGTCCGTCTTGCGGAAACCGTCGATGAACTCCGTCTCCATGCCGACTTTGTCGACCCACTTGCTGATCTCTTTGCCGCCGCCGTGGACGATGATCGGCTTGAATCCTACCAGCTTCAGGAGCACCACGTCCTGGATGACATTCTTCTTCAGTTCTTCATCCACCATGGCGCTGCCGCCGTACTTGACTACCATAAATTTTCTGTTGAATCTCCTGATATACGGCAGGGCCTCGATGAGCACCTCCGCCTTCTCCAGATTCTTCTGAATGTTCCTGTCTTCGTCTTTGAATAACATGATCAGCTCCTGTAATCTCCGTTAATTTTCACGTAATCGTATGTCAGGTCACATCCCCAGGCTGTCCCCTCTGCATCACCCTGATGCAGGTCTACATCTATCGTGATCTCCTTCTGTGAAAGGATCCCCGTTGCCAGATTTTCGTCGAATTCTTTATGCATCGAGCCTTCACATACGAAGACGCTGCCCGCCTTTGATGACATGGTGACATCGACGTTCTCTACGCTGAAATCGCCCTCTGCGTATCCGATGGCGCAGAGTACTCTGCCCCAGTTGGCATCCGATCCGAAGATGGCTGCCTTGAGAAGATCCGATGCGATGACGGATTTGCTTATCTTTCTTGCCGTCTCAACATCCGGTGCTCCCTTGACATTGCACTCGATGAGCTTCGTTGCGCCTTCCCCGTCAGCCGCCAGATTCTTTGCGAAATGCACGCTGAGCATCTGAAGGGCTTCACAGAACGTATCGAAGTCTTCCCCTTCTTTATCGATCAAAGGACTGCCGGCCATTCCGCTGGCCATGACAGCTACCGTATCATTCGTGGATGTATCGCCGTCAACGCAGATCTGGTTGAAACTGGTCTTGACGGTCTCCGACAGTGCCTTCTGCAGCATCTCCGGTGTGATGGCCGCATCTGTTGTCATGAAGCAAAGCATCGTCGCCATGTTCGGATTGATCATGCCGCTTCCTTTCGCCGCGCCGCCGATGTTGCAGACGACTCCGCCGATCTCGAACTGCACGCCGCCGGTCTTCGGAACGGTGTCCGTCGTCATCATGGCTTCTGCAACGCTCTGGCCACCATCTCTGGTGAGCACCTTGGCCATCTTAGGGATTCCGTTCTCAAAAGGCTCTATGGACATTTCCTGTCCGATGACGCCTGTGGATGCGACGATGACATCTTTTGGCGAGATATCCGCAGCGTTTGCCACGATCTCACATGTCTTCTTCGCCAGTTCGATCCCGTTGGGAGCACATGTGTTGGCGTTGCCGCTGTTGCAGATGATCGCCTGTGCCTTACCGTCGCTGATGTTCTCCTGCGTTACGATGATCGGAGCACCCTTGACCTTGTTCTGTGTGTATACTGCCGCAGCACTGCAAGGCACTTCACTTACGATCAGCGCCATGTCCTTCTTATCGCTTCCTTCTTTGATCCCGCATGCTGCTCCCGCAGCCCAAAATCCTTTCGCGCTGCATACGCCTCCGTTAAACTGTCTCATTTCAAACCAGCCCTTTCCCTTCATCTATTCCAAGCATTATATTCATATTCTGGACGGCTGCTCCCGATGCTCCCTTGCCGAGATTATCGTAAGTGGCGATGAGGAGCATGGTGTCATCATGTCCTTCCACCGTGATCTCCATTCGGTTGCTCCCCGCTAGCCTGTTCGCCGCGATGAACCCGCCGTCATCGAGGGAATCCACGACGCTCACCAGCGTCTGCCCATCATAGAACTCCTTATAGATATCCAGCACCTGATCCTTCGAAAGATCCGCTCCCTGGAGCGGGATCGTGACTTCCATGCCGCTGAAATAGTTTGCGACCACCGGCATGAATGCAGGTTCTCTCTTGAGACCCGTGACAGCCATGATCTCCGGAAGATGCTTGTGGCTCTGTGCGATGCCGTACTGTCTCGGGCTCTCCAAAGCGATGTCGCCTCCTGCTTCGTACTGGGCGATCATCTTCTTGCCGCCGCCGCTGTAGCCCGTGATGGATGTGGCTGCGAAAGGATAATCTGCCGGTGCTGCTCCCGCCTCGAGAAGAGGTTTGATCAGCATGATCACCCCGGATGCATGGCATCCCGGCACAGCGACTCTGTTGGCCTTGCGAAGCTCGTCTCTTCTCGTCCTGCTGATCTCGGGCATGCCGTAGACCCAGTCCGGAGCCGTCCTGTGCGCCGTGGAAGTATCCAGGATCCTGGCATCCTTCGGAGCCGCCGCAGCGATCTCTCTTGCCGCCGCATCCGGCAGGCAAAGGAATGTGACGTCCGCGCTGCTGATGAGCTTCAGTCTCTCATCGATATCCTTTCTCTTCTCGGAATCGATAGCCAGCACTTCGATATCGTCACGTTTTGCGAAATATTCGTGGATCTTCAGGCCTGTGGTGCCCTCTCCGCCGTCTATGAAAACCTTGTATTTCATGTTCCTCTCCGTTTCGTGGTTATTATTCACATTTCTGTATGTTTATGAATCCTTGAGTATATTTATTCATCCACAACATGATACACTTAAAGACCGCTGTTTGCAAGGGCTGACCTCAAAAAAAATCGGGAAACTTTCACAGCTTCCCGTATTTTTATACAAGTATTATACATTCTGGTCTTAGAGAGCGTTCTTAGCTGTCTCGCAAAGCTGTGCGAATCCTGCAGGATCACTGATCGCCATCTCTGAGAGCATCTTTCTGTTGATCTCGATGTTTGCCTTCTTCAGGCCGTTCATCAGCTTGCTGTAGGAAATGTCGTTCATTCTTGCAGCAGCGTTGATTCTTGCGATCCACATTCTTCTGTATTCTCTCTTCTTGTTCTTTCTTCCTACGTATGCTGAACGCAGAGCTCTCATCGTTGCAGGCTTAGCTGCTCTGAACTGCTTGCTCTTAGCACCGTAGTAACCCTTTGCCATCTTCAGGACTTTCTTATGTCTCTTATGTGCGTTTACACCCTTCTTAACTCTTGCCATTTCATTACCTCCTAACTACTACACGTTCAGCACTGACTTGATCCTCTTCAGATCTGCGCTTGATAAAGTTGTTGCCTTCCTGAGATTTCTCTTTCTCTTCTGGCTCTTCTTGGTAAGGATATGGCTCTTATATGCTTTATTCCTCTTAACTTTACCGGAACCTGTCGTTTTGAATCGTTTCATTGCGCCTCTATGAGACTTCATCTTGTTCTTTGCCATTGTCGTATCCTCCTGTAATTTATTGGCTTATTTATCTGCTTTAGGGGCGAGCACCATAGTCAGGACCCTGCCGCCTTCGAATTTCGGCTTTTTCTCAACAACTCCTACCTCTGAGACCGCCTCAGCAAACTTGTCCATAACTTCCATGCCTTTGGCTACATAGTCTCTTTCTCTTCCTCTGAATCTGAGGCTCACCTTGAGCTTATCTCCGTTCTTGAGGAATTTGGATCCTGTCTTAGCCTTCACGATGATGTCATGATCCTCTATAAAAGTAGAAAGTCTGATTTCTTTGACCTCAGTCGCCTTCTGCTTCTTCTTGTTCTC
>CAMOWO010000006.1 GCA_946628525.1 uncultured Bacillota bacterium
GGCAGCAGCCCAGAAGATCAAGCTCACAAGAAGCGAAGGCGCAACAGCAAAGCTGACCATCACACCATCGAAGAAAGGCATCGTGAAATACACGATCGCAAAGGGCGGCACCATCAAGATCATACCGGTCAAGGCCGGCAAGATGACACTGACCATCAGCGCCGGAGCCGACGATGTCTTCGAGGCCGCGCAGCCGGTGAAGATCACCGTCACCGTGAAGGCAAGACCGGCGAAAGTGACCGCCAAGGTCAAGAAGCTTTCTAAGACGAAAGCACAGGTCAGATGGGTGAAGGTGAGCGGCGTGAAGAGCTACCAGATCCAGGTGTCCACATCGAAGACATTCAAGACGAAGAAGACATACACAGCGAAGTCTTCCCTCTCCAAGAAGACGGTGAAGATCACGAAGAAAAAGAAGAACTACATCCGCGTCCGCTACAAACTGGCAAGCGGCAAAGTGAGCAAATGGAGCACAACGTTGGTGGTGAAGAAGTGAGGCATACAGATGAGCGAGAACTATTTTGAAGCATTTGACTGCAGCAGGTCCATCCGAGACTTCGAATTCACCCGGCGGGCCGTGCGGGACATGAACAGGATCCTGGACTCCGAGCAGTTCCAGGAGATGGACTCCGAAGAGATCTTCCGCTACCTTTCGGAGGAAATGACCATCGTCGTGTTTTGCGACTACCTGAAGCGGTACCTGTACGAGCTGGCGGAGATCGAGGAACCCTTCGAGACCGTGCCGGAGGAGGTCTACGTGGACATTTTGCGCGGGGCCTTCGGGGAGAACCACGCACCTTTTGCATTTGAAGAGACAAGCACGAAACCCACCGCCATCATGAAGCGCTGGCTGCGGCAGGCGGCGACGACCCGGGACACCGTGTTCCTTCTGGGCTTCGGGCTGGGGATGCCCGATACCGACGTGGACGATTTTTTGCGCAAAGTGTTGCTGGAGGAATCCTTCGATTTCGAGGATCCCAAAGAGTGCGTTTTTCGTTTCTGTTTCCACCGGAATCTGCCGTACGCCAAGGCGCGGCAGCTGCTGAGAGATTATGAGGCCCTACCGGGAGACGGCGAGCTGAACGAGAAACTTTGGGAGTTCATGCGGGGGAATCCGCAGATGTACATGGCGTCGGAGGACCAGCTTTTGCTCTATCTGGGGCAGCTGAAACTGTACCTGCGGGAGGCGGATACCCACAGCGCGGTGAAGGCGACCTTTGATTCTTTGTATGAGGACGCGTGCCGGATCGTGGGCGGGCTGCTCTACGAAGGGCAGCAGGAAAAGATCACCCCGGCCGACGTGGAGAAGATCCTCTGCAGCGGGATCCCGACGACGTCATCGGGGAATATGATGAAAATGTCGGCGTCGATCCTGGCGAAGCAGTTCGACCAAAAGCGTATGACGCGCCAGCGGATCACGGGGATCCTCAGTGGGAAGATCCGGGTGGAGCGGTTCGATCTGGTGACGCTGCTGTTTCTGCGCTACGCGGAGGAAGTGGAGCCGGACTGGCCGGCTGAGCGATACATGCGCTACATCGACGAGATCAACGAGGTGCTGGGCCGCTGCGGTATGATGGATATCTACCCGGTGAACCCGTACGAGGCTTTTATCTTGATGTGCCTGCTGACGGATTACCCGCTGGCCACGTATGCGGAGGTCTGGGAGCAGTCCTATGAACAGTAGGGGATGTGGCCCGATCCCAAGAAACGAAAAATTCCCACGATTTCCCAAACTGTCTGAAAATTTATAAAAATTAAAAAATTCTGTTGACTCCGCCCGTTATTGATGTTATTATACTTATACAAAGAAGGAACAAGAGAGCAGAAGCAACGCACATGTGTGTGAAGAAGCTTTAAGTTTCGAACAGAGTACGAAGTAGGTGCTCTGCAGGAAGCCGAAGACAGGGAGAAAACAATCCCAGAGTTCCGAGGCGGACAACACGAAGAAGTGCAGATACGAAGCAGCGAAGCGAAAACGAAGGGAAACCGGGGAAAACAACTCGGGGACGTGGACACGAAGAGCGGAAGGAGAAAACAATCCGGAAGGTCGGAAGAAGCGTGACGAAGCAGGAGACGAACACGGAGGCGTGATCAGCACGACAAGTGGAAAACAACACTTAAGTCGTGAGAAAGAGAGGTTATGAAGTGAAACTTAAAGAAATTTCAAGATGACCCGTCTGGCGGAAGTTGTGTCAGGCGGGTTTTTCATTGTGTTTTTGTGGTATAATTACTTTAAGTTTATGCTTTATATCGAGGAGTGTGTGTATGAGTTACAAGGAATTTACGGATGTTCTGGGTCTCGAGGGCTGCGTGATCGCATCCACGAGAGTGGACGCGGCAGATCAGAAATGCGACGACCTCTTTGGGTGCGTCTACAAAGTATTCCCGCAGGTCATGGCCGGAAGGACGGTCGTTTTGAAGAAGGGCTCCTGCAGCTGCGGCGGCTTCGACCACAATTCGGGGCTGATCGATTCGCGCCCGATCATTCCGGGAGGTTTCGGCATCTTCCTGGCGCAGGGTTCCGACCAGCAGTGGACGCCGAAGGGGGAACGATTCAAATGCGATCCGCCGACGGGGGAGGCCATGTTCGACAGCCTTCCGAAGAACGTCATGGATGGACACGATGCCATCCGTTTCGAGCCATACAGAGAAGGAATGAAGGCGGATGTGGTGACGGTTTTCTGCACGCCGGATCAGCTCAGTGCACTCTTCAATCTGCACGGATATAACAGGGGCTATTACGATCACATCGTGGCAACGACAGCATCGGGCTGCGCCTCCATGCTGAGGGTGGCTTTCGCCGAGATCGGCAAGGAGAATTCCAGGGCCGTCATCACGGGGACCGACATCGCCACGAGAAAATTCATCGACGAAGACAAAGTAGCCATTTCCTTTACGGGGGATGACTTCGAATATATGCTCAGCGTGACGGGCGAATGCTTCTTCCACGCGGAGGTTTTTAAGAAGACAAAAGAGAGAATTCATAAGGGCAAAGGCAAGGAACCGGAGTATACGATACTGGCATAGCCAAGAAGGAGGAGAGAAATGAAATTAGATGATATCAGAAAAGATATAGACGTGCTGGATGCTCAGATAAGAGAGCTTCTGATGAAGCGTCTTGACTATGCGGAACAGGTCGTACAGACGAAGATCGACGCAGGCGTACACAACATTTACCTGGCAGAACGTGAGGACGACATCGTCGCCAACATGGGCGACGGGATCCCTGAGGACAGGATGCTCGAGATGATGGGCTTCACCCGCAAGATGGTAGAAGTCAGCAGAATGCATCAGTACAGCATGCTTTACGATCAGGTGGACGGGATATTCGACGAGCTTTTGGAAGACGTGGAGATCCCGGCAGATCCGAAGAGTGTCACCTTTGAGATCATCATGCTGAACGAAATGGGGCAGGCGGCAACATTTTGCGGGCTCATCAGCGACTCCATGTTCAACATGGCGGAGTTCAAGTGGATGGACACCTCCGTTGACAATACCGCGGCACGGCTTTGGGTCACGGTAGAGGGCAGCATTTACGATGAGAAGATGAGAAAACTGCTGCTGCAGATCTCCCAGGAGAGCCAGGAATTCTCCATCCTCCACATCGGATAGAATTGATAAACTGTGAAAAAGATAGTACAATAAAGTACGTTCGTATCGTGCGGACGTACTTTTTTGGATTGGATGAGGTGAATGATGGATATTTCCATGCTGACGGGGCCTCTCGTAGGCGCCGTGATCGGGTATTTTACGAACTATATAGCGGTCAAGATGCTGTTCCGGCCGCATCACGAAGTGAAGATCGGCGGGTGGACGCTTCCGATGACGCCGGGTGTCATCCCGAAGGGCAAGGGCCGGCTGGCCAGAGCCATAGGCAAAGCGGTCTCCGACAATCTCCTCACGAAGGAGGATATGAACCAGTACCTTCTCAACGAAGATACCACGAACCTCGTTGTCGATAAAGTGGTGGACATCCTGAACAAAGAGATCAAGGACGATGTCATCGACATCTTCGGCACCACGGAGGAGGATTACAGGGAGAAGCGGGACAAGAGCATCGAGGCGGTCTGCAATTTCATGGTGGACGAGATCCGGAAGATCCCGCTCAAAGAGAAAATCACCGGAGTCATCGTCGAGGCCGGCAAAGAGAAGATCGGCGAGCTGGCCAGAGAAGGGGGCATGATGAGCATGATCTCCCTCGTCCTCACAGACGAGAAACTGGAGGAACTGGCAGGCCCGATGGGCTGGAAGGCCGAGAAATACATAGAAGAACACGCATACGAGTACATCCAGCCTGTTTTTCATGAGAAGATCGGGGAACTGGAAGGGGAGCGCATCATGGACATCCTCAACAGGTTCGGCCTCGAAGACGGCAGGATCCGCAGAGAGATCGAGAGCATGTACGTGGGCCTCGTGAACGACAACATCGGCAAGGTCATGGGGTATCTGGATATCGCCGGCCTGATCGAGAACAAGATCAACGCCATGAGCGTAGAGGAACTGGAGAAGCTGGTGCTTTCGGTCATGAAGAACGAACTGAACATGATCGTCCGGCTCGGTGCAGTCATCGGTTTCATCATCGGTATCGTCAACGTATTCATTTAACAGGAGAATAGTATGATAAAAGGTGCAATTTTTGACATAGACGGGACACTTCTCGACACCATGCCAATGTGGTACCATGCAGGGAACAACTACCTCTCGCAGTTCGGGCTGCGGACGACGAAGAAAATCGACGACGACCTTTTTTGCATGAGTCTGCCGGCAGGCGCCCAGTACATATGGGACAGCTTCTCTCTGGGAGAGAGGGGCATCACAGTGGAGGACGTGCGGGCCGGCATCAAGGCGCCGGTGGTGGAGTACTACCACAAGGAAGCCCGGCCGAAGCCCGGTGCAAAGGAGCTGCTGATCTCCCTTAAGGAAGCGGGGCTCCCGGTGACCGTCGTTACCTCCAGCGACAGGCTCGACGTGAGCGCGGCACTGGAGCGGCTGGACATGCTGAAGTACGTGGACAGGGTCTTCTCCTGCACGGAAGTGGGAAGCCCGAAGTCGGAGCCCGTCATCTGGAACATGGCCTCAGAATTCATGGGCCTCGCACCGGAAGACATTTGGGTCTTTGAGGACGGCCTTTATGCCATACGGACCGCCGGCGGCATGGGATTTCGCACCGCAGGCGTATACGACGACGCCAGCAAACACGACTGGGAAGACATCCAGAAAGAAACAGACATCAGCGGGCTGGACCTCAGCCACATCACGCTTGAAAAGATAAGAGAACACAGGAGCGAGAAATGAAAAGAAAAGCAGTATTGACCATAGCGGGAAGCGATTCTTCCGGCGGCGCCGGCATCCAGGCGGATATCAAGACTATGCTGGCAAACGGCGTCTTCGCAGAGAGCGCCGTCACGGCTCTGACGCCCCAGAACACCACCGGGGTCACAGCCATAATGGAGTCCACGCCGGAGTTTCTGGCCCAGCAGCTGGACTGCGTGTTCACGGACATATATCCCGATGCCGTCAAGATCGGCATGGTGAGCTCCGAGCCCCTCATACATGTCATCGCGGACAAACTGCAGCAGTACGATGCAAAAAATGTCGTCGTGGATCCCGTCATGGTGGCCTCCGCAGGCTCGAAGCTGATGGCTACCGGCGCGGCGGCGGTGATGGCAGAGCGGCTGTTCCCGCTGGCGGCAGTGATAACGCCGAACATTCCGGAAACCGAAGCCCTCACGGGGATGGAGATCACCTGCGAAGAGGATATGGTACGTGCGGCGGCTTTGCTTGAAGAAAAGTACGGGTGCCCGGTGCTCTGCAAAGGGGGCCACAGGGTGAACGACGCCAACGACGTGCTTTGCGCGGGCGGAGAGATCATCAAACTTCACGGGGAGCGCGTGGACAACCCGAATACCCACGGCACGGGGTGCACCCTCAGCAGCGCCATCGCATCCGGTCTCGCAAAGGGTGCGCGTCTGGAAGATGCGGTGAGGATGGCGAAGGAGTACATTTCCGGAGCCCTCCGGGCGGATCTGGATCTGGGAGCCGGCAGCGGTCCTTTGGATCACGGATTCGACATCGACAGCAGATTCGCGAAATAGCGGTTCTTCACGAAACCTTCACTATATGGGGATATACTCACATAGCGGAAGGAGGCAGATATGGAGCAATTACTTTATTCCATCGTTGGCGTCGTCGCGAGGCTGCATAATTATTTCCTTGATCTTAACAACGGCTATGAGAACAGTTTCACGGACAAAGAACTGCACTTCATCATCATAGGTGCACTGGGGATCCTTCTCCTGTTCGTGCTGTATCCGATATTCAAACTTCTGGCCAATACGGGGCACATCATGGTGGTTACATTCCTCTACGTTTTCACGGTGATGGTGGTGATCGCCTTCGCCATCGAGATCGGCCAGGGGGTCACCCATACGGGGCAGATGGAGTTCGATGATATCGTCTACGGCATCGGAGGATTCCTGATGATGTTCGCCATATTCGCCGTGATACGAGGGATCTACCATCTCATCATGAGGTGGGTAAGGCGAGACGACGATGATTATTATGTTTAGAGAGGGAGACTGCAAGAGTGCAGTCTCTTTTTTTGTAGGTGAATTATCCTATAATATGTGATATTCTATACTTTACGGGGATACCCCGGATTCTTATGAAAAGAGGATAAAAAAGATGCCTGTAACAGATTATCTGGAGAGAAATCACAAACTGTACGGGGATGAAGTTGCCCTTGTGGAACTGAACCCGCTGGTGAAGGATAAAATGAAAAAGACCTGGAAGGATTACGATCTTGTCCAGCAGACGGAGTCTCAGCCATACAGGCGTGAGATCACGTGGAGCGTCTTCGATGAGAAGGCCAACAGAGTGGCGAACATGCTGATCTCCCGCGGCGTCAAGCAGGGAGACAGGGTGGCGATCCTCATGTTCAATTGCCTCGAGTGGCTGCCGATCTATTTCGGTATCCTGAAGATGGGCGCCATCGCAGTGCCGTTCAATTTCAGGTTCGATGCCAGAGAGATCAAATACTGCGCAGATCTGGCGGAAGTACAGGTGCTCCTTTTCGGGCCTGAGTTCATCGGAAGAATCGAATCCATCGAGGAAGATCTCAGCAAGGGCAGACTGCTGATCTACGTCGGCGACGGATGCCCGACCTTCGCAGAGAGTTATCAGGAACTGGTGGCCAACTGCTCCAGCCAGCCGCCTCTCGTTCGCCTCGAGGAAGAGGACGATGCAGCCATCTACTTCTCCTCCGGAACGACAGGATTCCCGAAGGCGATCCTTCACAACCACGAGAGCCTGACGCAGGCTGCTCAGATGGAACAGAGACATCACCTGACAGACAGGAACGACGTGTTCCTTTGCATACCGCCGCTTTATCATACCGGCGCGAAATTCCACTGGATGGGAAGCCTTTGCGCGGGAAGCAAGGCCGTTCTTCTCAAAGGCACGACGCCGGACATCATTCTGGACGCCGTCTCCAAAGAGAAGTGCACCATCGTCTGGCTTCTGGTGCCGTGGGCCCAGGAGATCCTGGAGGCGCTGGACAGCGGCCAGCTGAAACTGGAAGATTACGAGCTGAGCCAGTGGAGACTCATGCACATCGGTGCGCAGCCTGTCCCGCCATCCCTCATCAAGCATTGGCTGGAGTACTTCCCGAACCATATGTACGACACGAACTACGGACTTTCGGAGTCCACAGGTCCGGGATGCGTACATCTTGGCGTGGAGAACGTCAATAAAGTGGGAGCCATCGGTATCCCGGGATACAGGTGGAAGGCCAAGATCGTCGGTCCTGATGACAAGGAAGTGGAGCAGGGCCAGGTGGGCGAGCTCATCGTCAGAGGTCCGGGCGTCATGACCTGCTACTACAATGATCCTCAGGCCACGGCGGAGACGCTGAAGAACGGCTGGCTGTACACCGGCGACATGGCCATGATGGACGAGGATGGATTCATCTTCCTGGTAGACCGTAAGAAGGACGTCATCATCAGCGGAGGCGAAAATATCTATCCGGTACAGATCGAGAACTTCCTGGCCTCGTACGACAAAGTCAAGGACGTTGCCGTCATCGGACTTCCTGACCACAGGCTGGGCGAGATCACCGGCGCCATCATCAGCATCAAAGACGGGATGGAGTGCACGGAGGAAGAGATCGAGGAGTTCTGCAAAGAACTGCCGCGCTACAAGCGCCCGAAGAAGATCATTTTCGCGGACGTTCCGAGAAACGCCACGGGGAAGATCGAGAAACCACTGCTGCGCAAAAAGTACGGAGCAGAGCATCTCGTAGCGATGCAGAACAAGGGTTGATAAAATGTAAAATTTCGAGCCGGGTCCCTGTTTTCGGGGGTCCGGTTTTGAATTGGGCTGAAAACAGTCCTATGTCTACAGTCTAGAAAAGAGCCTCCTTTGTCGTGGCATCAGGTAATGGGGGAACGGATATTGACACGTCAAGATCAGTGTTTGAATTCACGGTGCCCGGCACTTATGGTAAAATCAAATGAGTAATAAAGAGGCTGGTTATATGAAAGTTCTTATGATCCATACACCAAATAAAATAATCATAGCACTTCTGGCGATCCTGATGCTGCTGCCGCAGTCCTTCGCGTACGCTGGAAGCGACGAGGCAGCTTCCGAAGACGGCTCTTTTCGCATATCCAAAGAGTCCCGCTTCTACATCGTAAGCAAAGGGCGCCCGGAGGAGGCGGTCCTGGAGACGGTGAAGACGGCGGACAGCCAGTTCGCGGCCGCAAAAGTACCCTCCGGGGAACCTTTGGGTATCGTATACGGCGGGGACCGAAACATCGCGGCGGGGGATATCGTCGTGAGGATAGAAGGGACGGAGGAGAGCGCAGAGCCTGAGGACCAGGTAGCCGCAGCGGTTGAGCAGCAGGGCTATACCATCGTGACAGAGGGCGGCACGGTCAGCGTGACGGCGAAGGCCGATGACGGTCTGTATTATGGCCTTGGGGAACTTCTGAGATTTCTCATCCTGGAGGACGGCAGGCCTTTGAGCTGCAATATCGCGGAGACGCCGGATACCGCCAGCCGGACGCTGCTTCTCGATGTGGGAAGGAAGTACTACAGTCCGGAGTGGATCGAGAATCTCATCCGCAGGATGTCGTGGCAGCGGTACAGCGCCCTTCAGCTGCATTTTTCGGATGCCCAGGGGTTCGGGATCGAGTCGGAGAAGTACCCATGGCTGACGGAAGGCCGGGAGGCGCTGACTTTCGAGGAACTGGAGAAGATCTGTGAGGTGGCAAGGGCGTGCCATGTAGATATCATACCGGAGCTGGATACGCCGGGGCATATGGAGTACATCGTGAAGACGTACCGGCAGCACGCGGCGGCAGATCCGGAGTTCACCTTCGAGTACGACGGGACGACGTATACCCGTGAAGATGAGGGCTTCTCAGACATCTCCAACTACTACGTTTACAGGGGGAGCAGGAGCCGGATGAGCGACGAAGGCATCGACCTTTCGAATGACGTGGCAAGGGCCTTCACCGCATCCCTCATCGATGAATACGCAGACTTCTTTGCAGAACAGGGAAGCACTTCTTTCTGCCTCGGCGGCGATGAGATCTTCGGATGGGATTCCGCTGCGGTGGGAGGACGGAAGTTCAGTCACGCAGGGCTCTGGCAGGCCCTTGAGCACTGGCAGACCTATGCTGCGGAGACACTGGGGCAGCCCGAATGGAAGGGCGCGGATGTTTTCATCGATTACATGAATCAGACGGCGGCGCGTCTTGAGGAGAAGGGCTACCGCTGCAGGATGTGGAACGACCAGCTTCACAGAGATGAGGAGCAAAAGGTCGTGCTGGATCCTGACATCGAGGTGGTCTACTGGTCCGACGATTACTACCCGGCTGCCGATCTGGCCAGGGAGGGGTATAAACTGCACAACAGCGACACGCGTTGGTGCTACTACGTGCTGCGCAGAGACAAGGCCGGCGGCGACATCATGGACAGGACAAGGAAGAACTGCAATGGGCAGAACATCTTCGAAAACTGGGATCCCCACAGCTACGGGAAGTCCCAAGATGAGCCGCAGACCATCCCTGATGAAAATTACGCGGGCGGCTATTTCGCCATCTGGTCCGACCAGCCGGAGTTCAAAGACGAGAAGACGGTGTGGGAGGATACGGACCTTCGCACCTGGGCAAACAGCGTCAGGCTTTGGGACGGCAGCGAGCCGGAGAGGCTGGACTTCGATCAGTTCGAGGGATACGTGGAGAAGGTGGGCGCCTTCCCGGGATTCACAGGCGATCCGGGAAAATCCCCAACCTTTGCAGAAGCCCCGGAGGCTGTGAGCGCAGACGGGAACATCTTCCAAAGGCTGCTCGACTGGCTCGGGCTATAGCGCCGCAGAGGTTACGGGTCCTGTGTGCCCGCCGGTACGACTGGGGGATCGCGGATGCTACGGGGACAAACGAGGCATCCCGGATGCCAACTTAAATTTGACATTTTTGTGCTTTAAATCCTGTATGCTTTGTGATATATTATTGCAGGATGGGTAGTATCAGGAAGAACTACACCACCGTTACAAGGGCATATTCATCTGATCTGTGCAGAGGCACCGCTTATATCCGGTGGGAACAAGACGAGGGATCGCACTCCTGAAAGAAACATGTCAGGGGGGATAGGATGAATATAGGATTCATAGGAGCAGGCAAGGTAGGGTGCTCACTGGGCAAATACTTTGCAGAGGGCGGACTCTCGGTCATGGGATATTACAGTCTGCCTCAGGAAACGTCGCAGCAAGCGGCAGAGTTTACAGGTACTTCAAGTTATGATAAAGCAGAAGATCTCGTGAGAGAGTGTGACCTGTTGTTTCTGACTGTTCCGGATGGCGTGATCGGCAGTGCCTGGGAAGGCATACGAGATCTCGACCTCAAAGATAAGATAATATGTCATTGTAGTGGCGCCATGACATCCCGGCAGGCTTTCAGCGGGATCGAGGGCACCGGTGCTTCAGGATATTCAGTCCATCCGCTATTCGCAGTAAGTGATAAATACAACACTTACAGAGAACTGCCGGATGTTTTTTTTACGGTAGAAGGTGATCCCGGGCGGATCGAAGAGGTGAAGGCGCTTCTCGAGGGGCTCGGCAACAGGGTCAAGATCATCGACCCTGCAGATAAGACCTTGTACCACTGCGCGGCAGCCGTCTCCAGCAACCTGGTGTGCAGCCTTCTGGACATGAGCTTTGATCTCATGGGAAGGTGCGGATTCACCCAGGAGGAGGCGCGGGACGCCATGAGATCCCTGATCACGGGGAACATCCACCACGTTTTGGAGGTGGGACCGGAAGCGGCCCTCACGGGACCGATCGAGAGAAACGACACCGGCACAGTGGGAAAGCACCTGCACTGCTTAGAGGAGCAGGACGCTTTGCGCGAAAAAGAGATCTACAGGCTGCTCAGTCTGCGGCTTGCGGAGATAGCAAACAGACGTCACCCGGACAGAGACTACACGGGGATGTACCAAACGCTTGAAGAAAGGAAATAAGAAAATGAAAAGAACGATCAACAGCTTGCTCAAGATGAAGGATGAAGGACAGAAAATCTCCATGCTCACATGCTATGACTACACGACGGCCAAGATCATGGATAAGTCGGGCATAGACATGATACTCGTCGGAGATTCCCTCGGTATGACGATGCTGGGTTATCCGGACACCCTCGCCGTGACGATGGAAGACATGATCCACCACGGCAAGGCCGTCTGCAGAGGTGTCGAAGAGATTTTTGTCGTCATGGACATGCCGTTCATGTCGTACCAGACATCCGTGTATGATGCCGTCGTCAACGCAGGAAGGCTCATCAAGGAGACCGGCGCCAACGCCGTCAAACTGGAGGGCGGAGCAGCTGTTTGTGAACAGATAAGGGCGATCTCCGATGCAGGGATCCCTGTGTGCGCGCATATCGGCATGACGCCGCAGTCCACCAACGTGTTCGGCGGCTTCAAGGTGCAGGGCAAAGATCTTGCAAAGGCGCAGCAGATCGTAAATGACGCGCTGGCCGTTCAGGAAGCCGGTGCCTTCATGGTCGTTTTGGAGTGCATCCCGGCCAAGCTGGCAGCGATCATCACAGAAAAACTGCAGATCCCGACCATCGGTATCGGTGCAGGCGCAGAGTGCGACGGACAGGTGCTGGTATGGCAGGATATGACGGGCATGTATACGGACCTCGTTCCGAAGTTCGTCAAGGTCTTCGCTGACGGCAACAGGACCGTAACAGAGGGCTTCAAGGCATACGATGAAGAAGTGAAGGCCGGCACATTCCCTGCAGAAGAGCATACTTTTAAGATCGATGACGATATCATCGCACAGATCAAATAACGGAGGACAGAGATGATCATTGCAGAGACAATCTTAGAGGTTCGTCAGCAGGTGGCGGCATGGCGCAAGGAAGGTCTGACCATCGGACTCGTCCCTACCATGGGAGCGCTTCATGAGGGGCACGTTTCCCTCGTAAGAGAATCCGTGAAGGAATGCGACAGGACCGTTGCGTCCGTTTTCGTCAATCCGACGCAGTTCGCGGCAGGAGAGGACCTGGACAAGTATCCGCGAACCTTCGAACGAGACGTGGAACTTCTGGAGCAGAACGGATGCGACATGGTATTTTACCCTGCAGTCGAGGAAATGTATCCGGCAGGTTTCGGCGCAGAGATCCAGATCACCACGGATATGATCCACCAGCTTTGCGGTGCCTCAAGACCGACCCACTTCAAGGGCGTTTGCACCGTAGTCGGCAAGCTCTTCAACATCGTGACGCCGGACAAAGGGTTTTTTGGCGAAAAGGATGCGCAGCAGCTGGCCATCTTAAAGAAGATGGTAAGAGATCTGAACTTCCCTCTCGAGGTCGTAGGATGTCCGACGATCCGCGAGGAGGACGGTCTCGCAAAGTCCAGCAGGAATGCCTATCTGAGCCCGGAAGAGAGGGCTGCGGCGGTCATTCTCTACAAGACGATGCAGGCTGCCAAGGAGAAGCTGGAGTCCGGCATGACGGACGCGGAGGAAGTCAAGAAGTTCATGACGGATATGATCCAGACGGAGCCTCTGGCAAAGATCGATTACATACAGGTCGTCGACGGTATCGATCTCATCCCGGTGAAGGAGGTCTCCCCGGGAGATCTGGTGGCGCTGGCGGTCTATTTCGGAAGCACGAGACTGATCGACAACTTCACGGTTTAGACTTTTTGGCAAGCGAGGACTCGACATGGATACAATGAAAAGATTTACAGCAGGCCTCGTGGTGTTTTTCCTGCTGATCGCGGAGTGCATATTCATGGGCGTTCTGGCCCTGGATTTCGGCTCGTCTCCGAGAAGCGTGCGGGATGCCATCACCACGTCAGGGATCGTGGCTCAGGTAACGGAGGACTCCATCCGGGCACAGACGGTGAACATGGGCGGACTCTACGGCGAGATGATGACGGCAGTCATGGGAAGCGAGGCCATGACGGATTTCTTCACGGAATACGTTTCCCAGGGGATCCGGAGCATCATCTACGGGCAGGAGTACGAAGAGATCGCAACGGACGAGCTTCTGAAGGCCTTTGACAAGGGCGTAGATCAGGTCAATGATGCAGGGAAGTACAATATCTCTCCCGACCTTCGCAAAATGCTCATGGAGTACGCGGAGCAGACATCACCTGATCTCACACAGAGCCTGAGCAAAACCATGAGCATGTACCAGGCGGCGGCCACGGGAACGGCAGATGAAGCGGCCCAGACGGCACGGAGCGTATCCACCTTCGCCCCTTTGCTCACCACGGCATCGAAGGGGATCATGCTTCTGGTGATCATAGGACTGGGCGCAGTGCTCTTTCTTCTCTCGGGAAGGAAGGCAAAAGGACTGGTGCAGGCGGCGGCCGTGACGCTGGCCACGGCGGCGATATACGGAGGACTCTCCTTCAGGGGCATCGGCGCCTCTGACGAGGTGGCAAGACAGTTCCTGGACGTCCTCATCAAGGACGGCGCCGGCATGAGCGCCATGGTGTGTGCCGTGGCAGGAGCGCTGCTTCTGGCAGCAAGCGCGATCTACAAAGTGAAGACACGATAAAGTTTCACAAATAACAAATACCATCTACACAAACCTGACACAATTTGGTACCATAATAGGCGTGCAATTAATAATTGACATAATAAATATAAAGCGAGGTATCATTCAATGAAAAAATCAAAAATCGTTTGGGCGCTCTACATCATAGCAGCCCTTCTGGGAATAGTTTTTCTGATCATGCTCATCTCAAGCATCGCATATCTGCATAACTATGCAGCATCCTACGGTGTGGGCATCGGAGAACTCGGTGGAGAGGCCATCTCATACATCTTCTCGAATTCCATCAGCTACCTGATCTACGGCATCATCATCTTCGCATGCGGCCGTGTTCTGGAAGTCGTGGAAGGCCTGAGAAACCCTGCTCCGGAAGCAGAAGCAGGCGCAGTTGGATTCGTCCCTGCAGAGAAAGCAGCCGGTGAGGCAGCTGCAGCAGTCGCAGCAGCATCCGTAGCCGCAGCCACATCTGCTTCTGCAGCTTCTGAAGAAAAAGCAGAAGAAGCACCGGCAAGAGGACCGGTCCCGCCGCTCTACACAGAGAGATCCATTTTCAGATATTGATCGAGATGACAAAGGAGCCATCGGCACTTACGCCGGCGGCTCCTTTTTGTGTTTTATAGCCCTTGGATTATAGGGTATAATAGTAATTGGGTAACGGGAACGTACGAAAAGGAGAACAGATATGGCAGATTACAAAAAACTTCAGAACGGCAGTGACATCAGAGGCGTCGCCATGGACGGCGTGGCGGCAGAACCGGTAAACCTTTCTGAAGCAGAAGCGATCAATATAGGAAGAGCCTTCGCCACTTGGCTGGCAGGAGCAGAGTCAAAGGATGCGACGGAACTGGAAGTATCCATAGGAAGAGACCCGAGGATTACGGGGCCGCAGCTTCTTGGCGGCATCGCGGCGGGACTGGCATACGAGGGGGTCAAGGTCTACGACTGCGGCCTGGCGTCCACTCCGGCTATGTTCATGTCCACCGTCTTCTCCGACACAGAGTGCGACGGCGCGGTGATGATCACAGCGAGCCATTTGCCGTTCAACAGGAACGGATTCAAGTTCTTCACTCCTGATGGCGGCCTGAACAAAAACGACATCAAGTACATCCTGACGATGGCGGAAGATTTTGCGAAGGAAGAGGCGGATGTCCCTGCGGCAGCGCCGGAGAAGATGGACATCATGACCCTCTACTGCGCGCACCTGAGGCAGATCATCATCGACGGGACCGGCAT
>CAMOWO010000007.1 GCA_946628525.1 uncultured Bacillota bacterium
TCGGACTTACCGAGCCGGAAGCGGGCTCCGATGCCGGCGGCTGCCTGACGACCGCGATCAAAGATGGCGATGACTACATCATCAACGGCCTCAAATGCTTCAACACCAACGGACCTCTGGCAAAATACACCGCTATATACGCCCTTACTCAGCCCGAGAAAAAAGCAAAAGGCCTCACATGCTTCATCGTAGACCGCGACCTGCCGGGAGTGCGCACAGGAAAGCGCGAAAACAAGATGGGCATCCGTGCCGCGCAGGTTTCCGAAGTCATACTCGATGACTGCAGAGTCCCTGCATTCGGCAAGATCGGAAACGACGGAGGCGGCTTCAAGACAGCCATGAAAACGCTGGACTGCGGACGTATCGGCGTAGCCGCGCAGGGCCTTGGGCTTGCAGAAGGTGCATTCGAACGCGCTCTTGAATATGTCAAACAGAGGGAACAGTTCGGTAAACCGATCGGCAAGAACCAGTACATCCAATTCAAGATGGCGGAACTCAAGATGAAGATCGAAGCAGCGAAGCTCGTACTCTACCGTGCAGCTGTCCACCACGATCAGGGCATCCCGTTCACCCAGGATGCTGCAATGGCCAAGTACATGTGCACCAACACTGCCATGGAAGTCACCCAGTGGGCCGTCCAGTTCATGGGCGGAAACGGCTACATGCGTGAGTACCACGTAGAGCGCATGATGCGGGATGCTAAGATCACCCAGATCTACGAAGGTACCAATGAGATCCAGCAGCTCATCGTCGGTAACGCCCTGATGAAATAGGGATTTATAGCGACACCGCTATGGATTCTGTGCTATAATTACCTGGTATCATGGTTCAAACACAGCGGAGGTATAGAATGAAAGAATACACACCTATCAAAGAAGGGAAAGTAAGAGAGATATATGATCTTGGCGATTCACTGATCATGGTCGCAACTGACAGGATCTCAGCATTCGACGTGATCCTGAAGAACAAGATCGTTGACAAAGGCGCTGTCCTGACTCAGATGTCCAAATTCTGGTTCGATTTCACTGAGGATATCATCCCGAACCACCTGATCTCAGTAGACAATGCCGACATGCCGGAATTCTTCCAGCAGGAGCAGTTCGCCAAGAAGGCAACGATGTGCAAGAAGCTGGAGATGCTCCCGATCGAGTGCATCGTCAGAGGCTACATCACAGGCAGCGGCTGGAAATCCTACAAGAATGACGGGACCGTCTGCGGCATCAAGCTGCCGGAAGGCCTGAAGGAAAGCGACAAGCTCCCTGAGGTCATCTACACACCGAGCACGAAGGCCGAGATCGGCGATCACGACATCAACATCTCATATGAAGAGAGCATCGATGTCCTCGAGAAGGCATATCCGGGCCACGGCGAAGAATACGCAAAGAAGGCGAAGGACGCTACCATCGCGGTATACAAAAAATGCGCGGAGTACGCTCTTTCCCGCGGCATCATCATCGCCGACACGAAGTTTGAATTCGGGCTCGATGAGAACGGCGAACTCGTTTTGGGCGACGAAGTCCTCACACCGGACAGCTCACGTTTCTGGCCACTGGAAGGATACGAACCGGGCAAATCCCAGCCTTCCTACGACAAGCAGTTCGTAAGAGACTGGCTGCTGGCCAACCCGGACAGCGACTACAACCTGCCTCAGGATGTCATCGACAAGACGATCGAGAAGTACAAGGAAGCGTACACACTGCTGACAGGCAAAGAGCTGTAGGCCACATACCGACACAGAGAGAAAGGGACTGATCATCAGTGATGTCAGTCCCTTTATTATTTACATACTACTGTATCTCTTCGGTTCGTAGATAACCGCAGAATCAAAACTCTCTATGAGGTACCCCTTATCTTTCAGGGTCTCTTCGATCTCGTCCAGGATCTCCGCAGATCTCGCTTCGATCGTGTGGTAGTGATATCCATTCGTTATATTCATCAGCGGTGTCGATACTCCACTCTTTATGTCGTCCATGAAATGATCGATATCACGCTTTGATCGTATATCCAAAGGCTTTCGTATCGTTCCGTATACTTTGTGATCGACATAGATGTCCATGATTTTACCACCGAGTTCCACTATGCTTACGAGCTCGTCTTCCGTCTGCTCGTTATCATGCAGCACCTTGAATACCCTGCGGCAAAGATCCCCCTTAAGCATGATATACCCGCGGCTCGTGGCCATGAGATCAGGATACTGGCTGCGCAATATAGCGATGTCCGTGACGACGACCTGCCTGCTGACACCGAACTTGTCCGCGAGATATTTGCCGGAAAGTGGTTCTTCACTGGCCTGCAGTGTTTCCAGTATGCGGTTTCTCCGTTCCTCTGTCTTCAGCTTGCCCAAACTGTTCCTCCTGTTCTTATGATCCAGTTACTCTTCCCTCAGGTGCTTCATTGAAACATCGAGGATCGGTGCCGAGTGCGTCAGCGCCCCACTTGAGATGTAATCGACGCCAATGCTTGCGATGTTGGATATATTCTCTTTCGTCACATTGCCGGAGCACTCCGTAAGCGCTCTTCCGTCGATGATCTTTATCGCTTCTCTCATTGTATCATAATCCATGTTATCCAGCATTATGATATCGGCGCCGGCATCTACAGCCTCCCTGACCATATCGAGGTTCTCTGTCTCCACCTCGATCTTATGCACGAACGGTACATATTCCTTAGCCATGGCGACCGCTTCCGCGACGCCTCCGGCTGCATCGATATGATTGTCCTTGAGCATCACCCCGTCAGATATGTTATATCTGTGGTTGCATCCGCCACCTATGCGGACTGCATATTTCTCGAACACTCTGTTGTTCGGTGTCGTCTTTCGCGTATCGAGGAGCTTCGTTTTGCTTCCCTCCAGCAGGCTGACCATTTGTCTCGTGTACGTTGCGACTCCGCTCATTCTCTGCAGATAATTGAGGGCCGTACGCTCTCCGGACAGCAATACGCGGATATCTGCATGGACGACTGCCAGCTTCTGTCCCGGAGACACTTCATCGCCATCGGAAGCAAAGAATTCCGTATGGGCATTTTCGTCCAGAAGTGTGAAGACGCGGGCGAATACATCGAGTCCTGCAATGACTCCTTCCTGCTTGGCGATCAGATCTACTGCTCCCGGGCGGTCTTCTTTGATCACTGCATTCGCAGACACATCCTCGTAAGTAATATCCTCTTCGAGAGCCATCCGTATCAGTTTGTCAACGTGCAGTTTCATTGTAACTTTGTTCATTCTGTTCTTCCTCCGACTGATCCGCTATTTCATCTTCTCTATCTCTTTGAGAATGCTTTCTCTATAGCCGGCAAACAATTTTTTCGTATCGATGTATTCTTTAAGGTCCAGATTCTCTGTCACCTTGTGATCGACCGTCTTGCTTGCGTATTCCTCTGCGATCCTTTTGGCTGCTCGCTGTGCGAAAACAAGGCTCTCAAGCAGTGAGTTGCTGGCAAGCCGGTTCGCTCCGTGCACACCGTTACAGCTCGTCTCTCCGGCAGCATACAGCTGAGGCATGGAGGTCCTGCTGTCGCTGTTCACGTCCACACCGCCCATGAAGTAGTGCTGTGCTGGTACCACAGGGATCGGTTCCTTCGTCACATCGTATCCTTCCTTCAGGCAGGTCTCGTAGATGTTGTGGAAATGGTGCAGTATCGTCTCTTTCGGGATATTCTCCATGGAAAGCCATACGTGCTTCTCCCCGGTCTTTTCCATCTCAGCAAAAATCGCCTGGCTGACCACATCTCTCGGCTGCAGTTCGTCCACGAACCGCTTCCCGTCTTTGTTCAGCAGGATACCGCCCTCACCTCGGACGGATTCCGAAATGAGGAAGGATCGTCCGGGCTTCTCTGTATAAAGGGTAGTCGGATGGATCTGGATATAGTCCGGGTCCCTCAGGCGGATGCCATGCTTGATCGCGATCCCCAGCGCATCACCGGTCAGATGCGGATAGTTAGTGGAATGCTCGAACAGCCCACCGACCCCTCCGCATGCCCATACGACTTCCGGTGCCTCCATAGCGAGGATCAGCCTGCCGTCATCTGTCGTCGGTCCATTGCAGTACTGTGCCAGCTGACTGTCCGGGCTGACCAGCGCGACGATGCCCTGGCAATGCCCGTCTGCTTCGATGATATCCACCATGGTCGTATGCTCGTAAAGTGTAACGTTTGGCAGTCTCTGCACAGCTTCCAGGAGAGTCTCCGTGATCTCTTTGCCCGTCACGTCCTCGTGAAAAAGGATGCGCGGTGCCGAATGAGCGCCTTCTCTCGTAAACAGCAGTTCCCCGTTCTCATCACGTTCGAACTCCACTCCATAGCTGATCAGATCTTCGATCAGCTGCTGGGAAGAGCGGATCATGATATCCACGGAGCTCCTGTCGTTCTCGTAATGACCGGCTTTGAGGGTGTCCTCGTAGTAGGAATCGTAGTCCTGCTCGTTTCGCAGGACACAGATACCGCCCTGTGCGAGCCAGGAATCGCATTCCTCGAGACCGGCTTTGGTGATGACCGTGACTTTTTTGTCCGATGGGAGTTTGAGCGCACAGTACAGGCCTGCCACCCCGCTGCCGACAATCAGTACATCCGTATTATAACTCATCTGTAGTTCCTCCTGTTATCCGCTTGCGACTAGTTCGAGCCCAGCTCGAGCATTCTGTCCAGAGACTTCTCTGCGCTGACTCTCACTTCTTCTTCGACATGCGCCTGCGGTGCACCGTTCCTCAGACAGTCCGCAACGTCCTCGAGAGTGATCCCTCTCATGTTTTGGCATACGTGTTTGTCTATGAAGTGGAACTCCTTGTCCGGATTTCGCTTCTTCAGTTCATGTTCCACACCAGACTCGGTGCAGACGATGAATTCCTTGTCGCTGCTCTTCGTCGCGAAATCGATGATCCCGCTGGTGCTCCCCACGTAGTCCGCCATCTTGCTCACTTCTACCGGGCACTCCGGATGCACCAGCACCTTGACACCCGGATACTTCGCTTTATAGGCTTCTACGTCCTCCGGTTTTATCACATCGTGAACGTGACAGTATCCGTGACCAAAAATGAAATTCTTCTCCGGAAGCTGCTCCGCGATCCAGCTTCCCAGGTTTTTATCCGGTATGAAATAGATGTTTTTCTGCGGGAGCTTACTGACGATCTTCAAAGCGTTTGACGAAGTGACGCAAACGTCGACCAGCGACTTTGTCGCCGCCATGGAGTTGATATAGCAGACGACTGCCAGATCATCATACTCCTCACGCACTTTCTCGATCTCCCCTTCGTAGACCATGAGCGCCATCGGGCATACCGCACTGACATCCGGGATCAGGATGGTTTTGTCCGGATTCAGGATGCATGCGCTCTCCCCCATGAAAGTGACGCCGCAGAACACGATCGTCTTGTTCGGCACTTCCTTCGCCACCTTCGCAAGGTAGAATGAATCACCAACATAATCGGCTATGTCCTGGATGCTGCCGTCGACATAGTAATGTGCCAGGATCACTGCATCTTTCTGCCTGGCCAACTCCTTGATCTCATTGATCAGTTGTTCCATTTTGTTTTACCTCATTTCTCATGATACATATACAGCCTTCTAATGGCATGTGTGGATGTCAAGCCGAATGTATCAAACATCCGTCAGTTTTATTCAGATGTATACTAACACAAACTTGCAAGGCTGACAAGACACCTGTAAAAATATTTATTTACAGCATTCATTTCACAAAAAGAATGGCTGCTGCATCATTGCAACAGCCACCCGTTATTATCCTGCTTTATTCTGCTTCCGTTTCTGCAGACTCGTCTGCAGCTTCTGTCTCTTCCGGCATTTCCTTCGCATCGTAGGAAACCTTGCAGTTCTGGTCTACGACTTCCACCCATGTGTTGCCCGGTGTCAGTGTGAACTGTTCGCCGTTCTCATCCATGAATACGGTTCTCGTATCCAGGTCGTGTCTTGTCCATGTACCCTTCGTGACTTTGCCGTCTGAGAACAGGAGTGCCTTGCCGCCTTCGCACATATCGATGCCGAGACGTCCTTTGTAGTCCAGGACTTCGCTGGAAACTTTCTGTACGATGATGTTCTTGCACGTCATCTGCTCTCCGGACTCTTTGTCGATATACGGGGAGCCTTTGACGGATCTCTTGTAGACGCCGGCTTCCTCATCGTAGTCGAATGAGCAGTGGGAATAGGTGTAGTCGAACTTCACGCCATCGCAAAGTTTCGGCTGGACTTTTTCTTTTTCTTCTTCTGCTGCAGTCTCGTCGGTGGCAGTCTCGTCGGTTGCTGTTTCAGCTGCAGTCTCTTCTGCTGCGCCTTCTTCAGCACCTTCCTCAACGCCCTCTTCCGCCTGCTGTGCTGCGATCTCCTCTTCGAGAGCCTTGTCCGCCTGCTCTTCGTTCACACCTGCGAAACGGAACGGCCGGATGGTCTTGCGCTTATCCTCGCTGAACCAGTCACCGTTATCCTTTGCATGCTTCTCGATGTTCTCCCAGTCGATATACGCATTGTGCGGTGCCGCCTTATCGCTGACTCTGTGGTACAGTTCTGTGTGGACCATACCGTTGATCCATGGAACGTGGCGCTCCTTGAGGTATCTCTTGGCATCCGGGCTCCATCCGTAGGCTACGAAGACGCCCTGATACTCTCTCGTCAGGTCCACGAAGTACGGTCTCGTACTTCTGATCGGTCCTACGAATTCAGGGTGCTTTGTATAAAATACTGCTTCCAGTCTCGTCTGCAGTCCCTCTACAGGGAACTCATAGATCATGTCAGCGTATGACAGATTTGACTGCGGGATCGCATCGCCCACGTTGTCGATGGATACGATCACAGGTCTGACCGGAAGATCGCTAACGCTATCTACTTCTTCACCTGTCAGCGGGTTGAATACAGGCTCCGGTTCTGCTACGGCTTCAGGTTCTGAGCTGCCCCCGCATGCCGTCATTCCCAGCACCAGTGCTGCCGTAAGAACGAGCATGCCCAGCAGTGTCAGCAGTTTCTTTTTCATTTTATTGCTCCTTCCATTGTTTATTTATCAGGATCTTTCGATCTCTGTATCATACAGTTCCATGATCCTCCTGAGGGTGGCGTCGTTGACGTCCAGCTGCACCTCTCCGATCCGGCGTATCGGCAGGACCTTTGGGGATGTACCGCTTATGAATCCGGCGTCGTAGTCTTCCAGCGACGCGGCCGGTATCGCCCTTTGGATGATCTCTATCCCGTTCTCCTCGCAGATCTGAAAAATCTTCTGCCGGGTGACGCCCAGGAGAACGCCTTCTTCGTAGCAGGTGTAGACGATCCCGTCTTTGATGAGAAAAATATTCGATCTGCTTCCCTCTGTGATGCACCCTTGTCCGTCCACGAGAATGACTTCGAACAGCCCCTTCTCGGCGATCACTTTGTCCGTGGCATCCCGGAGCTGATGGTTCTTCAGCTTGATGTGAGGGTTCGCCCTGACGGCGTTGAACAGTTCCGTATCCACGCCATGAGCATAATCCTCCGCCCCCGGGTACGTCGCGTGCTTCAGGTAGTAGTAGGCGATATTCCCGGCGGATTTCTCATCCCTGTCGATGATGATCTCCACGTTATCATTTCTCACCTGATTCGCCTCCACGAGAGCCTCGATGTTCCTGCACATCTCCGGAAGATCGAAATCCGGTTCTCCGCCTACGCCCCTGATGGAGCTGCAAAGTCTCAGGAAATGCTCTTTCGCGAACAAAGGGCGCCCGTCGATCACGCGGATCACGTCATAGACGTACGACTTCGTCGTGATGGCGTCGTGATCGTAATCCACGGCATCGCAAAGCTTGCCGTCTGCTACTATTTTTTCTTTTTTATCGTTGATGATCGTATCGTTTTCTTTCATTACATTTCTCTCGGTCTTCGGAACGACCGAACCAGATTTACCGCCAGCGCTGCCGCCAGCAGCACACATATACAGATCACGGCCACCGGTGCCACAGACGTTCCCTCTCCCAAAAGGAGCACGATCCCCTTCCAGGCCGTGACGGCTCCAAAGGCGCCGAAAATCAGGAACGCCCCGTAGTTCATGGCCCGTGCCGGGAGCCTGCTGTGGAGTATGTATCCTGCGATGAGCCCGATGATGTCTGCTGCAAAAAGTCCTGCCGAACAGGCAAGCCAGACGGCCACCGCTGCCTCCTTGCCCTCGCTGGCTCCAAATGTGATGGCGGTCAGCTGCGTCTTATCTCCCAGCTCCGCCAGAAAAAAAGTTATGAACACGGCCACAGGCGCTATCGCAAATGATCTGCTTTTTCCTTCTTCTTCCTCATCGTCGTCTTTCAGAGAAATCAGGGCGAAGATGACGAAGGCTGCCGCCGCCAAAAGTTTGATCAGCCACTCGGGCACCAGGCTTCCTGCCAGGTTCCCTGCTGCCACCGCAAGACCGTTCAAAACGAGTATAGCTGCCAGCGTCCCGATGATGATGTCTCTCAATTTGAACTTCGAAGTCATGGCGATCAGCATCAGCTGCGTCTTATCTCCCATCTCAGCGATGAATTCCGCGAACATCACTTTTAAAAATAATAATGACACTTTTTATTCCACCACACCTTCTTTTCTGATAATCGACTCAATTATTATAACAATAAACAGGACGGGAGTCCACCTAAACAACGAGGTGTTTGATGTGGCTTAGCCCAGATCCTGCTTATTGTGTTGTACGTTCTTAACTATACGATTTGTGCCGTTCACGAAGGCGGTTCCCACTTTTCGTGATTTCTCTCACGATTGATAGAATCTGTACTCCAATTTCTAACGAAATCTCCTATCAAATGAAAAACCGAGAGATGTTTTGACATCTCCCGATTTGATTCAGTCTTTTCAGGATCCGCAGCCATGATCGGTCGTGTGCTTCTCACATGCTCCTGCATATGGGCACCCGATGCACTTGTTGCCGCGTTTCTTTTCTTTGACGATATATCGTACCGCCAGGAACACGACGCATATCAGCGCCAGCGTTCCGATCACCGTAGGCATATTCATGGCCCGCCTCCTTTCTTTCAATATGGATTATACGTTACTTCGTATGATGCAATCAAGCGTTTGCTGCTGCAGCTTTGTGAAGTTCGTACTTCTCGCTGAAGTGTGCGTGGATCTTTCTTGAGATCATCACGACGACGCATACCATTACCAGGATCGCGATAAGTCCCGGCAGGAATCCAGTTGCGAAGTGACCTTCTGTGATGAGCGTTCCCACCTGGTTGATGAGGAATGCAACAGTGTAACCAACGCAGAGCTGAAGTCCGATGGCGCTCCACAGCCAGCCCTTGCTCTGCATCTCAGAGTTCATAGCACCGATCGCTGCGAAGCATGGAGGTGTGAACAGGTTGAAGAACAGATAGGCCAGTGCTGTCACGCCGGTAAGTCCCATCGTCATAGCAACGTCGCTTGCTCCGCCTGTCATTGCCAGCTCTTCCGTATCGATGAATCTCGTCAGTCCATAGACGACTGCCAGCGTACCAACAACGTTTTCCTTTGCGATGAATCCTGTGATCGCTGCTGCTGCCAGCTGCCATGCTCCGAATCCGAGAGGTGCGAGCAGTACTGCGAACGGTGTAGCAAGTGTTGCCAGGATCGAAGTGTTTTCCATTCCTTCCGGAACGACCTGGAACTGCCAGTTGTATGTCTGCATCAGCTGTACTACCAGGTTGCAGACCAGGATAATGGTCGCAGCCTTGACGATGTAAGCCTTCGCACGTTCCATCATGGACCAGAATGCTCTCTTGAGGCTTGGGGCCTTCCACTGAGGCATCTCCATGATGAAGAATGACTTTCTGAATTTAGCACCCGTGACGACTTTGATCAGAAGTGCGCCCAGGAAAATGAGTACGATACCGGAGAAGTAGCTGATGAATGTTACCCAGCCTGCTCCTGCAAAGAATGCGCCGGCGAACAGTGCGATGACAGGGATCTTCGCTCCACAAGGGATGAAGGTCGTCAGCATCGCAGTTGCTCTTCTTTCTCTTTCATCACGGATCGTTCTAGTACCCATGATTCCAGGAACGCCGCATCCAGTTCCGATGATGATAGGAATAACGGACTTGCCTGAGAGACCAACTCTCTTGAAGAGCGGGTCAAGCACAGCACTTACACGTGCCATATAACCGCAGTCTTCCAGAAGTGAGATCAGGAAGAACATGACCATTACCAGTGGCAGGAATCCTACTACAGCTCCGACACCGCCGATGATACCATCTGCAATAATCGTTCCCAGAACAGGAGGAGCACTTTCCATAGCGCCTGCAACGAATCCCTGGAATGTCTCGATCCAGCCTACAAGCCAGTCTGCGATCCAAGTTCCCAGATATGTCTGTGAAATCGCGAATACGCACCACATAACTGCTGCGAAAATGATCAGTCCGGAAATCGGATTCGTTAGTACAGCATCCAGTTTGTCTGACTTCGTCGTCTGGGATGATGCAGCCTTACGAACTTCGACATCTCTTACGATCTCGTTTACGAACGCGAAACGTTTGCGGTCTTCTGCGTCGACAGCGGCCTTGTCCTGCAGGTCGATATCAGCCTGCATGTACGGTGCCTTCTGTCCTTTGCCGTTGAGCTCTGCAGCCTTTGCTGCCACCTGAGCAAGACCATTGTTTCCCTTATCTGTGGAAACCGTCTTGATCACAGGACATCCGAGTTTCGCTTCCAGTTTCTCAACATCGATGGTGGTGCCATCCTTCTCATTGATGTCGCTCTTGTTCAGAGCAACGACGACAGGGATCCCCAGTTCCAGAAGCTGCGTCGTGAAGAACAGGCTCCTGCTGAGGTTCGTTGCGTCAACGATATTGATGATCGCGTCAGGATGCTCCTCGCGAACGAATTCGCTTGTGATACCTTCTTCCGGAGTGAATGGTGACATGGAGTAAGCACCAGGAAGGTCTACTGCGATCATGTCCTCTCCACCGAACTCCTTTTTGAATGGAGCCTCCTTCTTTCCTACGGTAACCCCGGCCCAGTTACCAACCTTCTCATTTAACCCGGTAAGCGCATTGTACATTGTTGTCTTACCACTATTCGGGTTACCGGCAAATGCGATTCTCATAAAAAATTACTCCTTCTACAAAATATTATCTTTATGATTGCTCAAACCGTCTCTCTAAGAGACTGATGTTTTGACGTGTCTGTCCCTAGATCAGGATCGCTTCTGCAAGCTGCTGGTCCAGATTGTATCTTCCGTCTTTGATGACGACGATACAGCTTTTCTTTTTCTTTGAGATCAGCGTGACAGGCTCCCCGCTGTAACATCCGAGTCGGAACAGGAATGCGTTCATTTCCTCGTCCTCTGTATTGATGTCCTTCACGATGTAAGTCTCGCCCGGCTGACCTTCCAAAAGTGTCCTTTTCTCTTCCATAGTTGCTCCTCCACTCATACAAACCTCTCAGCGACTACCTCAGTCGCGCATGGGTTAGACAAGTCTAACCACATTAGTTATACAAAACTAACCGCGTTCTGTCAAGGGTTTCGGCAAATTATCTGTAAACAAAATAAATATCCTGATTTTCTTTTGACATTTGGGTTAGGTGGTGCTAACTTAAAAGAAAGAAAAGTTCATTCAGAAAGAAGGCGATAAAATGACAGGAACGATCATCATTTGCATATGCGCAGCCGCTTTGGTGGCTTTCGCCGTATACAGGACGATCCAGAAATTCAGAGGGAAGGCTAAATCCAGCTGCTGCGGAACACCTGAAGTACGCACAGTAAAAAAGGTCGCAGACACAGACAAGTCCCACTACCCTTACCACTACACCCTCTCCATTGCCGGCATGCACTGCTCAAACTGTGCGCGCACCGTCGAGAACGAGTTGAATTCCATGGAGGGCGTCTGGTCCCACGTCGACCTGGGACGCAACGAAGCCTCCGTCCTGACGAAATCCGAGATTGGAGAATCCCGATTCGCGGAAGTGCTCGCATCCAAGCAGTACAAACTTACAGGCTACAAAATATCGTGAAAGTAGTACTCTGATATCATCTATAGAATAAGAGACTGCACTTCAGACGGTCAAATGTCTGACTTGCAGTCTCTTGTTTTATTTCTTATCGAGGAGGATCATCTCGATCCCCAGTCCGTCGAATACCGTTCTTATCCGGAAGGTCCCCGCGCTCTTGTAATGCGCTTTGTATACGGTAGGCTCCGCTTCCAGATCCTGCATCAGTCGCTGCCGGCTGTCCAGCATTCCTTTGCGCCCGACGGAGGCACTCATGCGCCTTACGATGCCCAGCTTGTTCAGCCTGTACCGCAGGGCCTGCAGCTCCCCTTTGCAGCCCGAGAACCGGAAGACGTACTCCGTGGTTTTGTTATAGTCCTCCGTGAGTCGCAAAAGGTCCTCGTCCGTCTCCACATCGAGAAGGGACCTCGTCATCGCCTCGTCCATGCCCATGAGGAAGACGCTCAAACGGCTTCCGCCGGTGCCCGCAGGACAGGTGATGATATAGTTGTCGCCTTCCGCCAGCACTTCTTCGTCAAGCCCCATGAACTTCCTGTATGGTTCCCCAAAGGCGTCGCTCAGCTGCTTCTCCATGATCTTTCTCAAACTGCTGCGGTGCTCCTGATGCACGCCGCTTTCCATCTGTTCCAAAGCCTCCTCAAGGTCGATGTCGATCGTGATCTGCAGTTCAGGTCCGTCGCTCTCGCTTTTTTTGCTGTCTTCATCTCCCAGCAGTTCTTCGATCTTCACCGCCGTGCACCGTCTGCCCTGAAAACCTGTCGTATGGACGATATCCTGGCCTTCATGCTTCTGGCGGTATTCGGAAGGGTGCATCCCGAGCCATTCTTCAAAGTGTTTCGTGTAGTATCTCACCGCCGAGAAGCCGGTGGCTTCCGCGATCTGCCCGATGGTCATATTCGTTCCCAAAAGAAGGCTTTCGGATGCTTCCACTCTGATGTAGTTGAGAAGCTGCTGGAACGTGTGCCCCGATGCGTCCTTGATGTTGTGGGACAGATAGTAAAGGTTCAGGTCTTCCCGGTCCGCGATTTCCTGAAGGGTGAGCTTCCTGGTGTAGTTGTCGCAGACGTACCTCATGACTCGCCGCAATCTGGCCGCCGGATCGCCCGTCTTCTCTTCTCCCACATCCTTGATCTTGAGGCAGGATATGATGTTGTGGGCATACTCTATGACCTCGTCCTCATAGCAGTCGGACTTGGAGATCAGCGCCAGCATCAGTCCCGAAGCGTACGCCCTCAAAGAATCCGTCGCTGCCCTGTCATATGTCGGCGCCTGATAGTAGTTCTCTTCAAACCCCGGATAGTACCCTTCGAAATACTCTGGATCCAGATGGACCATCATGATCGCACATTCTTCCGAAAGTCCCGTTATTTCATGAAGCTCCAGGCTGTTGATCACAGCCACCTTTCCTTTGGACATCTTATGCGTCCTTCCGGAACACTTCATTTCGATTTCACCATCGAGGACGTAGAGCAGTTCGATCTCCGTGTGGTAGTGCATCGGATATTGTTCCAGCATGACCGCCGTCACTTCAACGGGGATGTCCCGCTCAAAAAAAATTTTTTCGCAAAGCATTCTGTCATCCTCCAAAAGTTTTATGTCAACCCATGTTCGCGTTTTATCCCCGCCTGTTTCAACAAGCCGAGATTTCGATAATTTGAACCATCTTACAGGTTATCCACAGAAAAATCAAAATCGTATACAATTTTATCAACCATGGCCTGTGGAAAAGTTCGCAAATACAAACCCACTGATTTCAACGTTTATCGATGTCAAGACCCTTTTTTTGTCCCAAGTTATCCACAGCCCGTTCGCATTTATCCCGGGATTTGCCGAAACCCCTTGAAAATTAGCATTCGCGAGAGATTTACCAGTTATTTCTTGTTCCATTTCATGGAAGCAATAGGAAAATTATTCTATTCAAATACCAATAATCTTACGCTATTATATCACTAATTGCACCGTTTCAATTGACTTTTTTGCTCTTCCTACTTACACTTTATCTGTATCAAATTCACCGGAGGTAAGAAATGACTGTAAGAAAACTCTATCAGGAGAACGTATATACGAAAGAATGGGATGCCATCATCACGAAAGTCCTCGATGCATCCGGCGGCATGGTGAAGGTCACCCTTGATCAGACGGCCTTCTTCCCGGAAGGCGGCGGCCAGAGCTGCGACCTGGGAACGATGAACGACATGGACGTCACGGATGTGCAGGAAGACGGTCCGGAAGTCATCCATACGGTAAAAGTGGGATCAGGCTCCCTGAAGGAGGGCGCCCGCGTCCACTGCAGCCTCGACTGGGACAGACGCTTTGATAACATGCAGCGTCACTGCGGAGAGCACATCCTCTCCGGGATCTTCTTCGACCTCTTTGGGGGAGTAAACAGAGGATTCCACATGGGGCACGACTCCATGACCATCGACATCAGTCTTGAGGAAGATCCGAAGATCACCGAGATCACATACGAAATGGCGATGGACGCCGAGCTCGCCGCAAACAAAGTCATCTGGTCCGACGCTCCCGTCACGGTGATGCGTTTCGACCGCAGAGAGGACGCCGAGAAGCTGCCACTACGAAAAGCGCTGGCCATCGACGAGGACATTTCCATCGTGTGCGTGGGATCTCCCGAAAACGCCGCGGACTGCGTCGCGTGCTGCGGCACCCACCCTGCCACTGCCGGCCAGGTCGGTCTCATCAAGATCTTCAAAGTCGAGAAGTACAAAGGCATGTTCCGGATCTTCTTCGAAGCCGGCGCAAGAGCCCTCGAGGCCTGCAGGCTCCGCCACGACATCCTCTACAAGCTTTCGAACAGGTACTCCTCATCCATCGAGGAATTCCCGGAGAAGCTGAAGGCGTCAGAAGATAAGCACGCCCAGACGAAACACAAACTCAACATCATGACAAACGCCCTCATCGCCAAAGAATCGGAGTCTTTGGACAAGGCTGCGGCAGAAGCGGAAGGCGCCGTCATCATACACCGGCTGGACGTCTTCAGCATGGACGATGCGTTCAACATGGCCAAAGCCTACATGGGCAAAACGGACAAACTCCTGATGCTGTATTCCGTCCCGGACACGTCCTTTATCCTCGTGTCCGGCGGCAAGCCTGCCTGCGGAAGCCTCGTCAAGGAGTACGCGTCGTTCTATAACGGCAAAGGCGGCGGAAACGATGTCTCCGCGAGAGCGATCTTCTCCTCTGAGGAAGACGCCATGCTCTTTGCAGATCTCATCGG
>CAMOWO010000008.1 GCA_946628525.1 uncultured Bacillota bacterium
TCAGAAAAATGTATAGTTTGACCGATTTGACTCATCTGTCCGATCGGACCGCTCAGACCAGTACTGCCGATGGCCCGATAGTATAAGTGTACAGGCCGCTTCTCGGCCGTCTTTTTTTGGTGAGAAAGCTCCTACAGATCAAATTGGAAATTCGTTCAAAAAACGCTTTACATCTGACGCCGGCGGGTTCATAATGTTCACCGTGCGAAAAAATATGAAGGATGGACAATATGGAATCTTTGAACGAGAAAAAAGTGTTTGGCAAAGAATGGTGGAAGGGTTTCCTCATCGATTTTCTGTGGGTGCTTGCGGGATGCGTCTGCAATGCTTACGCGGTGGTGGATATCCTGCTGCCTTACGGTCTGGCTTCCGGCGGCCTCAACGGCGTGGCGGTGCTCATCAACCTGGCGGTGCCCATCGATATCGCCGTGATCCTTTACGGTCTGACAGGGATCATCGTCCTGCTCGCCTGGATCTTCCTGGGCTTCGGGGAGGTGCGCAAAGTATTGATGGTGTCGATCATCTCGCCGGCTACGATCTTCATTTTCGAGCAGGTGGAGCTGCCCCTTCTGGACGAGGACGACATCCTGCTGGCCTCCATATTCTGCGGGATCTTCTACGGGCTGGCCACCGCCTGCGTGTTCCACAGAGGGTACTCCTTCGGGAGCACCGACACCCTGGCCAAGGTGATGCGCAAAAAGTTATGGCCGCACATCTCCCAGACGCGGATCATGACAGCCATGAACGCTGCCATCATCATCACGTGCGCCTTCACCATGGGCAAAAACATCGCGCTGTATGCCCTGATCACCCAGTTCATCTCCACAGAGACCATCGAGCTGATCCTCCACGGGCTGCGCAAGAAGATGGTCCAGATCGTGATCATCACGGATAAGCACCAGATGATCTGCGATCATATCATCAACAAGATGAACCGGGGCGTATCCATAAACCACGTGCGGGGAGGGTACACCGGTGAGGACAGAACAGAACTGCGATTCCTTTGCACCACGAGAGAAGAAGTGGAGTTCCGCAGGTTCCTCAAAGAGATGGATCCCGACGCCTTCGTCACTGTGACTTACGTGGAGGACGTCTGGGGCAATGGCTTCAATTCTTTGGAGCCTGATATGCAGGACGAATAAAACGAATAACAAGCCGCCGCCATGGGCGGCTTGTTTTGGTTTTGCCAATCGTTGCAAAAGCCATAGTGAAATGGTATTATTTACGTTGAAGTATTATGTGAAGGAGCAGAACAGATAATGACAAAAGAACTGGAATTTATCCCGGTTATACTGGGCGGAGATATTACGACGTACAGCCTGGCAAGGAGTTTTCACGAGGAGTATGGCATCAAATCCATCGCCATCAGCACGGTGAAGAACTGGCTCAATTCCTACTCCAGCATCATCGATAACATCATCGAGCCGAAGATGAACGATGAGGAGACGTTCAGGAAGAGACTGGTGAGCCTGGGCAAGGAATACGAAGGCAAGAAGAAGCTTCTCCTGATGGCATGCGGCGACTGGTACGTGCGCATGATCATCGAGAACAGAGCCCTTCTGGAGCCATATTATGTGATTCCGTACATCGAGGAAGAACTGCTAAACAAGCTGGTGCTGAAGGACAGCTTTTATGAGATCTGCGAGCAGACAGGGGTGGATCATCCGAAGACATTCGTCTACGACCTCAAGGAGAAACCGGAGCTGAAGTTCCCGTTCCCGTTCCCGGTGATCGCCAAGCCAGCCAGCAGCGCGGAGTACCACTACGCGGAATTTCCGGGCAAGAAGAAGGTCTTCAAGTTCGACACTATGGACGAACTCAAGGAGATGCTGGGCAACCTGGAGAAGAGCAGCTACAACTACAAATTCCTGATCCAGGACTTCATCCCGGGAGACGACAACAACATGCACATCCTGACCTGCTACGTGGACAAGAAGCACAAGGTACGGTTCATGTCTTTTGGCAAGACCATTGTGGAGGATCACGGCATCAACGCCATCGGAAATCCTGTGGCCATCATCAACCAGGTGAACCGGGAAGTCATGGACCAGTCCGTGAAGTTCCTCGAGAGCGTGGGGTACACGGGCTTTGCGAACTTCGATATCAAGTACGACAGCAGGGACGGAAGCTACAACTACTTTGAGATCAACACGAGACTGGGCAGGAGCAATTTCTACGTGACGGGCAGTGGCTTCAACGCCGTGAAGTGGATCGTGGACGAGCTCATATACGGCAAAGAATTCGATGATGAGATGGTCATCGCCGACAACGAGAACCTTTACACCGTCATTCCGAAGTCCATCGTGATGGCCTACGCAGGAAACGACGAGATAAGGGCCCAGGTCGAGAGGCTTTACAGAGAAGGCAAGGTGTCGAACCCGATCGACTACCCGGCCGAGAAGAACATCATACACAAACTTTACGTGAAGTACTTCATGCACCAGCAGAAGAAGCGCTTCGAAGGCTTCATGAAGGCAGAGGGAGTCCCAAAGGTGTGACGGCCGCGGGTTTCCCGGAAGATGACAGAAAGTGAGAGTATATGAAGGATTCGATAGGGATCATAGGCGGCGTAGGTCCCATGGCCACCGTCTATTTCATGGACCTGATAATAAGCATGACAGAGGCAGACAAGGACCAGGATCACATCAACATGCTGGTGTCGAACCATGCCACCATTCCTGACAGGACGGAGTTCATCCTGGGAAGAAGCCAGGAGTCTCCGGCGCAGACGATGACAGAGGATGCCATGATGCTGGAAGGAAGCGGATGCAGATTCCTCGTGATCCCGTGCAACACCGCCCATAATTTTTATGCGCAGATCGATGCAGCCGTCGGCATACCGGTGCTGAACATCATCCAGGAGACCATTGCCCTGGCAAGAAGCCGCGGGGCAGGAAGAAGTGTTGATGTTCGAAACCTCGGGATCATGGCCACGGAAGGGACTGTTCTCTCCGATATCTACGGCAGGTACTGCCGGCCGGAAGGAATGAAGGCTCTTTATCCGGATCCTGAATATCAGAAGAAAGTAAACCACATCATATATGACCGCATCAAGGCAGGTCTTCCTGCATCAAAAGAAGAGATGATGGAGGTGATTGAGCACCTGAGAGGCAAGGGAGCCGATGCCATCGTCATGGGATGCACGGAGCTGTCCGTCGCATATAAAGACATGGACCTGGGAAGAGAAAACGAGGACCTCGTGGATTCCCTGGTGGCTCTGGCGGGAGCGACCATCGAGAAGTGCGGCAAGACCATCAGACAGGAGACGAAGTGAGCACAGGCCTTTGGATAATTGCAGCAAAGATCGCAGGATCTGTGATACTGGGCGTCGCCGGAGGCTTCCTGGCCATCTACATTTTTAACAGGATGCCGGCCTCTTGGCTTTGCGACTACGGTGAGAGCCCGGATCCCATACTGTCCGATCCTCAGGTCCAGAGGATCAAAGGATTCCCGTGGAGATGGATCTACGCGGCGGGATTCGTATGCCTGCTCATCCGGCTTTCCTTCGTGGATCTGCCCTTTGCGGCGGCAGGATTCTTCGCATGCTGGGCCCTTCTCATAGTGGGCCTTGCGGACCTGAAATACATGGTGATCCCGGATCAGTTCGTGATCATGCTGGCTCTGTCGGCGATGGGATTCATCCCGTATCATGAGACTTTCTCCGATATCGTGTTCGGAGCCCTCCTGGGAGGAGGCGTCATGATCATGGTAGCCCTTCTCGGAGGGGCAGCATTCAAAAAAGAAGTCATGGGCTTCGGCGATGTGAAACTTTTCGCATCTTTGGGACTGGTTCTGGGTTTTCAGGGGACCATCGTCGTCCTGGCGGGCGCCTCCATAACGGCAGGCATCGCAGCGGGGATCGGCCTGGCCCGGGGCAAATACAAAAAAGACGATGCCAGACCTCTCGGCCCGTTCATCAGCGGCTGGGGGATCATATACATTTTCGTGATATGGCCGTTCCTTTTGGAAACGGCAGTATGAGAGATCACAATGAAGAGAAACATCCTGCTGACAATCGAATACGACGGGACTGATTTTCACGGCTGGCAGAAGCAGCCGGGGCAGCGGACGGTCCAGGGACATCTGGAGGCCGTCATGAGCCGTCTTTTCAAGACGGAGATCAGTTTGAACGGCACCAGCAGGACGGATGCCGGCGTGCACGCTTTGGGGCAGAGGGCGTCTTTCCTTTCGGATCTGGGGATCCCGACGGAGAAGATCCCCCTCGTGGTGAACAACGCACTTTGCGGAGCGGAGCGCGGACCCTTTGCGGTCGCACCGGTGAGGATCCGGGAGGCGAAGGAGATGCCCATGGATTTTCACGCCAGATTCGACGCGGCCGGCAAGGAGTACATCTACAGAATCAAGACGGGA
The DNA here is from genome assembly GCA_946628525.1 of uncultured Bacillota bacterium. Next base: position 4,372 of record CAMOWO010000008.1, read on the forward strand.
GGAGAGCCGGACGTTTTCAGGCGGAACTACGTTTACTACGTGCCGCAGGTCCTCGACGTGGATGCCATGAGGAGGGCGTGCAGCGGACTTCTGGGCACACATGATTTCAAATCCTTCGAAAGTTCCGGAGGAAACCCGAGGCTCACCACGGTGAGGACGATCTACAGGGCAGATATCTCGGAGCCCGAAGGGGAGGCCGGGGAGCTGGCTTTCGTGATCCGGGGGGACGGATTCCTCTATAATATGGTGAGGATCATCACCGGGACGCTTGTGGACATCGGACTTGGCAAAATACCGGCAGAGGAGATGCCGGAGATCATAGAGGCTCGCGACAGGAGCAGAGCAGGACATACGGCGCCGCCGGGCGGGCTGTGTCTTGCGGAAGTTTTTTATGATAAGGCACAGTTATGTGCTGAAGCGGGAGGAAAATCAAATGGACAAGAGACCTAGCTGGGATTCGTATTTCATGGAGATGGCCGAGTTGGTGGCGAAGAGATCGACGTGTATCCGGCGCAACGTGGGGGCTGTAGTGGTCCAGGACAGAAGGATCGTCGCCACTGGATACAACGGCGCCCCGAAGGGACTGGCTCACTGCAGTGAGATCGGCGGCTGTCTGCGGCAGAAACTCGGGATCCCGTCGGGAGAGAGGCATGAGATGTGCAGAGCGCTCCACGCGGAGCAGAACGCCATCATCCAGGCGGCCACATCCGGCCAGAGCGTGGAAGGTGCAACGATCTACATCACACACCAGCCATGCGTCATCTGCGCTAAGATGATCATCAACGCAGGAATCGAAAAAATAATCGTGAAAGAAGGTTACCCTGATGAACTTTCGACACAGCTTCTCGAAGAGGCAGGCCGTAAGATAGTAATGTTAGGAGATCAGAAGTGACAGCAACGAGTTTTGATTTATGGGCGCCGCTGTTTGTGGCATTTGCAGTTGCCTTAGTGGCGACACCCATATCAATAAAAGTAGCACCGCGAATAGGTGCCATGGACATACCAAAGGACGACAGGCGAATGCACAGCAATGTGATACCGCGTTTCGGAGGAGCTGCGATATTCCTCGGAATGATGGTGGCGATGCTGATTTTCGCAAGAGACCACGAGGATTCCATGAGCGCTTTTTTGGGGTGCTGTATTATATTTGGCATGGGATTGATCGACGATATCAAGACCCTCAGCCCGCTGTTCAAACTGCTTGGGCAGATCGGGGCTGCCGCTGCTGTATACGCTACAGGACTGAAGATCGAGTTCATCACGAATTTCTTTACAGGGGATGACACGAACATCATACTGGGAGATATCGCCTGCTGTATCTGTACGATAATCTGGATCGTGGCCATAACGAATGCCGTGAACCTCATAGACGGTCTCGATGGTCTGGCAGCGGGAATATGCATCATCTCCACCCTTTGCATAGGATACGTATCGTACATCCACGGTCAGTATGTGCCGACGGTAGCGATGATGATCATTGCAGGTTCTGCTTTGGGATTCCTGCCGTTCAATTTCCATCCTGCCAGGACTTTCATGGGCGACTGCGGATCACAGCTTCTGGGCTTTGCCATCGCGGCCTTCAGTATCATGGGCAGCGTCAAAGGTCCTACGGTGGTGGTCGTGGTGATACCGGCTCTGGTGCTGGGACTTCCGATCGTGGACACGGTATTTGCCATTATAAGAAGACTCATGAACCACCAGCCAATCAGCATGGGCGATAAACAGCACCTTCATCACAGGATCATGCGCGCCGGTTACGGACAGAGGCGTTCTGTGATGCTGATGTACTGTCTCAGCGGTATCCTCGGGGTCGTGGCCGTTCTCTACAGCAGGCAGCTCTTCGTGGAGAGCATCGGGCTCATCGCTGTAGCGATCATGCTTCTGTACGTGCTTCTGTCGGATACGGGCAACAGGAACACGAACGTAAGGGGCGTCAAGATCAAGAAGAAGGATGAACGGGATTCCTAAGGGGAAAGTTTAAATCAATAAAAAGAATTTTTAAATCAGTAGAAATATTCAGACAATGATGTTATAATCGTGAAGTATAATCATACTGCATACAAGATTTGGGGCAAGGTCTATGACGGATTTAACAGAATTCAAAAGTGATATAGTTAAGTGTGTACTGATCGTTGCCGCAATCGCTGAGATCATTTCGATTCCTATATTAGGATTTAGCCTGCTGTTTACCGCAGGTCTTATTGTAGGCACAGCAGTCACGATCCTGAACTTCGTGCTCCTCGTCAAGGCAGGCGAGAAGGTCATGGAGGAGAAGCGGGCGATGCCTATGGTCGGCGGATACTTCGTAAGACTTGTGATATACGGAGTATTCTTTGTGGCAGCCGTCAAGGTAGGCATGCATGCTGCGATAGGATGTGCAGTTGGTTTTGTCTGTCTCCATGTGGGGATCATGGTCACTTATCTGATCGTCTACGGACTGTTCAAGAAAAAGAAGAACCCACTCAATGACTGGACAGAGCCAAAAGAGTGGAATGATCTGAGCGTATATGACGATGAAGATGATGACTGGAACAAGTAAGTTAAAGGAGGGAAGTGTATGGAATTAGGTCCTAAAATACTAGGTCATCTAGGACCCATACCGATCACCGAGACGGTTGTCTGGGGTTGGATATTCAGCGTACTGATTCTGGCCTTCGCATTTCTTTCGACACGGAAGATGCAAAGGATCCCGAAGGGACTTCAGGGTGTCGCCGAATGGATCGTAGAATTCGTCTATAACATGGTAAGGGATGTTATGGGCGAAGCGGGCGAGAGATTCGCCCCGTATATGGGCACCTTGCTCATATTCCTTATTCCGGGAAGCATGTTGGGACTTCTGGATTGCAGGCCACTTGCAGCAGATCTGAACTGTACAGCACCGCTTGCCATCGTATCGTTTGTAATGATCCATTACAACGCCGTTAAAGCAAAGACTGCGAAGGGCTATATCAAAGAACTGTCATCGCCATTCGCATTCATGCTGCCGATGAACATCATCAGTGACAGTATGTTCCCGGTAACTCTGGCAATGCGACTTTTCGGTAACCTGCTGGCAGGCGTCATCGTAATGACCCTGATCTATCATGGACTGGAGCATCTTTCGACAATGATCGGATCACCGCTTCCGTTCTTCCAGCTCATTATCCCACTGCCGCTGAACGCATTCTTCGATATGTTCGAGCCGGTACTTCAGGGATATATATTCGTTATGTTAACAATGGTATTCACTTCGAATGCAAGACAGGTAGAAGAATAAAATACCATCAGATAATAAGGAGGAAACAAAAATGACAGGTATTACATCAGAAGCTCTCATAATGGCATTCTCAGCACTCGGAGCAGGAGCTGCAATGATCGCAATGGCCGGTGTAGGTATCGGTATCGGATTCAACGCAGGTAAAACAGTAGAGGGTACTGCAAGACAGCCGGAAGCTCAGGGAACACTCCTGAAACTCATGCTGATCGGTGTTGCACTTACAGAGACAGCAGGTATCTTTGCTCTGATCATCTCGATCATGCTTCTCTTTGCAAATCCTTTCGTATAAACCGACTGAATCAGTTTTAGCAACGGTATAAAAGAAAGGAGGAAATGCTATGAATGCAGGGATCATCGAACTGAACGGATCGATGCTCATGATATTGATAAATGTCGTGATTCTTTACATCCTTCTGAAGCGTTTCTTCTGGGAAAAAGTCAGGAAGTTCATGCTGGACAGACAGGCAGCCGTACAGGATGCTTTTGACAGTGCAGAGGCCATGAACAGAAGGGCTGACGAGAAAATGCAGAACTACTCCAAACGCATCGCGAATGTGGAGGAAGAAGGCAGAGAAATCATTAGGCAGGCAAAGGCCAGAGCCGATGTCCAGGCTAAAGACATAGTAGATAATGCGCACAAAGAAGCCGGCGATATCATCGCGAAGGCTGAGCGTACTATCCAGGTAGAACGTGAAAAGGCTACCGCAGAGATGAGAGACGAGATCGCTTCACTGGCACTGCTGGCAGCAGAGCAGATCGTAGAAAAAGAGATCCAGGCTGAGGGTCAGGAAGCGATCATTGATGAAGTATTAGATAAGGCAAGGAGCACAGGATGGCAGAGTTAACTGTTGACAGGACATACGGCACTGCCTTGTTTGAGGCTGCCGGTGACCTCGGCAAAAAGGACGAGATCCTTGAAGAAACGACCGGGCTTCTGGAGCTTCTCAAAAATGAACCTGACTTCAAGGCTTTCATCAGTCACCCTTCCATCTCCAACAGAGATAAGAAGGAAGTGATCAGCAAAGTATTTGAAGGCAAGGTAAGCGAAGAACTGCTGAACTTCATGTACGTCCTCGTAGATAAGGGCAGAACACTGCATCTTGAGGGCATACTTAAGATGTACGGTAAGCTTGTGATGGAAGAAGCAGGCTTCACCGATGGTACTGTTTATTCAGTAGTTCCCCTGGATGATGCCAGGATACAAGAGCTGGAGGGAGAAGTCTCGAAGCTCCTTAGAAAAAAAGTTAAATTGACTAATGAACTGGATCCCAAACTGATAGGAGGAATCAAGATCCTTGCAGAAGGTAAACTTCTGGATCTTTCTATCAGGAAACGATTTGACGATCTGGAAGGTCAGATCAAGTTACAGGCAGGGAGGTAAGTAATGAATCTGAGACCCGAAGAAATCAGTGCAGTCATAAAAGAACAGATCAAGAATTACAAGAGCCAGATGGAGGTATCAGATTTTGGTACTGTTATCGAAGTAGGCGACGGTATTTCTCGTGTATATGGTCTTGAAAACTGCATGTCAGGAGAACTCCTCGAGTTCCCCGGCAATACTTACGGAATGGCGCTGAACCTCGAGCAGGACAACGTCGGAGCCGTTATTCTGGGCTCTGACAGAGAAATCAAAGAGGGCGACATCGTCAAGCCGACAGGTACTGTAGTAGAGGTTCCTGTAGGCGAGAACATGCTGGGCCGTGTCGTAAACGCACTTGGCCAGCCTATCGATGGCAAAGGCCCTATTATTACAGAGAAAACGAGACCTATCGAGTGTCCGGCACCGGGCGTACTGGCAAGAAAGTCAGTACACCAGCCTTTGCAGACAGGTATTAAGGCTATCGACTCAATGATCCCTATCGGTAAGGGACAGAGAGAACTTATCATAGGCGACAGACAGACAGGTAAGACTGCTATCGCCATCGATACGATCCTGAACCAGAAAGGACAGGACGTAATCTGTATCTACGTGGCTATCGGCCAGAAGAATTCCACAGTAGCACAGCTCGTGCAGACTTTGGAAGATAAGGGCGCTATGGAGTACACCATCGTCGTATCCGCTACGGCATCGGAATCTGCACCGCTGCAGTACATAGCACCGTACGCCGGAGTAAGTATCGGCGAAAACTTTATGTATGAAGGCAAGCACGTCCTCATCGTTTACGACGATCTTTCGAAGCACGCCGTTGCATATCGTGCAATGTCACTGCTTCTGAGAAGACCACCTGGACGTGAAGCATACCCTGGAGATGTATTCTATCTTCACTCCAGACTCCTGGAGAGAGCTGCGAAGCTTTCCGACGAGCTGGGCGGCGGTTCCATCACCGCACTGCCGATCATCGAGACGCAGGCCGGAGACGTATCCGCATACATCCCTACAAACGTAATTTCCATTACAGACGGACAGATCTACCTTGAAACAGAGCTGTTCTTCTCAGGACAGAGACCTGCAGTAAACGCCGGTATCTCCGTATCCCGAGTAGGTGGTAACGCTCAGATCAAGGCGATGAAGAAGGTATCAAGTTCAGTCAAGCTGGAACTGGCTCAGTACAGAGAACTTGCGAACTTCTCACAGTTCGGTTCCGACGTAGACAAGGAAACAAAAGAAAGACTGGCACACGGAAGACTCCTCATGGAGATCCTGAAGCAGCCGCAGTACAACCCGATTCCTGTAGCAAACCAGGTAATGCTCATCTATGCTGCTATCAACCATCACATGAAGGAGATCCCTATCGAGCAGGTCAAGGCCTTCGAGGCAGGTCTCTACGAGTTCATGGATGTCCACTATCCTAACGTGGCAAAGATCATCAATGAAACAGGAGAACTCACTGCTGAGGCAGAAGAAGACCTCAAGAAGGGTATAGAAACGTTCAAACAGGAATTCTCCAAATCGTTATAACAAGCATTTGATATAAAAATGAGGAGGTGTGAGAATGGCAGCTGAAAGTATGCAGGACATCAAGCGACGTATACGAAGCATTGGAAGCACTGAGCATATCACCAATGCCATGAAGCTTGTGTCTGCCGGCAAACTCAGGAAGGCCAAAGCCATCTTCGAGCGCACAAACGAGAACTCACACTACATAACCAATGCAATAGAAGAACTGTTCACCAACGGTAAGGACATCCCCGAACAATACCTTTCCTCAGAAGACAAATTCGTCGACAGAACATGTTACGTCATCATCACGTCAAGCAAAGGACTGTGCGGTGGTTTCAACAGTAACGTGATCAAAGAAGCCGAGCGTCAGATGATGCTTCTGGGCGGAGACTCCGTGATCTTCGCCATCGGCTCCAAAGGAAAGGAATATTTCGAGAAACGCGGATACAACATCTTCAATGATTACATGGCTCCTCCGGAAGAGATCACTCCTCGTGAAGCGAGAGAGATCGGAGAACCGATCATCGACCTGTATAACAAGGGTGAGATCGGAAGAATCGTCATGGTATCCACGGAATTCGTCAGTACGATGGAGCAGAGGGTCAGGACAAAAGTCCTGCTGCCTTTCGATGTTGAGATGAACCCTGAAGTAGGCACATCAAAATTCATCGAATATGAGCCTTCTGTAGAAGAAGTTTTCAACTACCTCGTTCCTAAGTATGTTGAGATGATGATCTATTCAGCAGTCGTTGAGTCAGCAACATGCGAACATGCCGCCAGAAGGACGGCCATGGAGAACGCAACGGACAACGCCAGAGAGATCCTCGGCGAACTGTCGCTGTACTACAACAGAGCAAGACAGGCTGCTATTACGGATGAGATAATAGAGATCGTTGCCGGTTCTGAGGCACAGGGTTAAGGAGGCAGATTAATGAACAAAGGAAAAATACATCAGATCGTCGGTCCTGTAATCGACGTGAAGTTCAGCGAAGATAATATGCCTGAACTGCTGAATGCTATCCATATCGAATACGAAGGCAGAACGATAGTAGCAGAGGTAGCCCAGCACATCGGCGATGATGTAGCAAGATGTATCGCACTGTCATCGACAGACGGACTTTCCAGAGGAATGGAAGTCATCGATACAGGAGAACCGATCAAGATTTCCGTAGGTAAGGAAGTCCTGGGAAGGATGTTCAACGTAGTAGGTGAGACCATCGATGAGAAGGGTCCTATCGAAACGGAGATGAAGGCATCCATCCACAGACCTGCACCGAAGTTCGAAGATCAGGATACTTCCGCTCAGATCTTCGAGACAGGTATCAAGGTAATCGACCTGATCGCGCCGTACACAAGAGGTGGTAAAGTAGGCCTCTTCGGCGGTGCCGGCGTAGGTAAGACAGTACTGATCCAGGAGCTCATCAACAATATCGCAAAGGAACACGGTGGTATTTCCGTATTCACAGGTGTAGGTGAGAGAACAAGAGAAGGTAACGACCTGTACTACGAAATGATCGAGTCAGGCGTTATTGACAAGACAGCCATGGTATTCGGACAGATGAACGAACCACCTGGTGCAAGAATGAGAGTTGCACTGACAGGTCTTACGATGGCTGAATACTTCAGAGATGAAGAGAACCAGGACGTACTCCTGTTCATCGACAATATTTTCAGATTCACACAGGCAGGTTCGGAAGTATCCGCACTGCTGGGTCGTGTACCATCAGCCGTAGGTTATCAGCCTACACTGGCAACGGAGATGGGTGCTCTTCAGGAGAGAATCACTTCCACGAAGAAGGGATCCATCACATCCGTACAGGCTGTATACGTACCTGCAGACGACCTTACGGACCCTGCGCCAGCAACAACCTTTGCACATCTGGATGCTACGACAGTACTCAGCAGATCCATCGCAGAACTGGGTATCTACCCTGCAGTAGATCCGCTCGAATCCACATCCAGGATCATGGATCCGCTCATCCTCGGACAGGAACACTACGAGACTGCCAGAGGCGTACAGGAAGTACTCCAGAGATACAATGAACTTCAGGATATCATCGCCATCCTCGGTATGGACGAACTGTCCGATGAAGATAAGCTGACCGTTAACAGAGCACGTAAGATCCAGAGATTCCTGGGTCAGCCATTCAGCGTAGCATCACAGTTCACAGGCATGGAAGGTAAGTACGTTCCAATCAAGGAAACCATCAGATCCTTCAAGGAGATCCTCGAAGGTAAGCACGATGAGATTCCTGAGCAGATGTTCCTGTTCAAGGGCAGCATCGATGAAGTCGTTGAAGCATACGAAGCAAGCAAGAAATAACGTCAGTTAGCGCTAAAGAAGCGAGGTCAGAATATGGCTAACACTGTAAGATTAGAAATAGTGACCCCGGCCAAAAGCTTTTATCGCGGAGACGTGGAACTGGTGATCGCCAGGACACTCAGCGGTGATGAAGGCTATATGGCGGGACATACGTGGGGCTGTAAACTCCTCGACATCGGCGAACTCTGGATCAGAGAAGCCGGTGCAGAGCCTAATGTCTACAAGCTTGCATCCGTAGGTGGCGGCTTCATAGACATCAAGGACACGATCATCATTTATACAGACTCCATCGAGTGGTCAAAAGAGATCGACGTGGCAAGAGCGGAAGAAGAGCAGGCCAAAATGGAGAAGTGGCTCAGAGAGAATGAGGCAACTGCTCCGGACTATCTTGTTGCTCGTGCCAAGAATCAGATCAAAAAGAGCATCAACCGCAAGGCAGTCGCTGCCGGCGGAAGGATGAACATCAAGAATAACTAGTCCGGATGGACGAGGAGGTTGTCATGGCAGACGCCACAAGAACAGCACTGATCGGGATCATCGTGGAGAATCCCGGATCCGTAGAACAACTGAATGAACTGCTGCACCAGTACAGAGATTCCATCATAGGACGCATGGGTGTCCCGCACCCATCAAAGCCTATGTCCATCATCAGCATCGCCATCGATGCAGATCAGGACGCGATCAGCGCTCTTTCGGGAAAACTGGGAGCTCTGGACGGCGTATCCACGAAGACGATCTATTCGAAGAACTAGTTGCAAAGCATTGCGGCCCCGCCTCGCGCGGGGCTTTTTTGTATACGGGAGCGCGGCGGATGTGGTAAGATAATTAGTAGGAATATTTCAGTGGAGGAACACATGAGAAAACTTTTGATCGTCATAGATATGCAGAACGATTTCATCGACGGCTCCCTTGGGACGCCGGAGGCGCTCGGGATCGTAGAAAACGTGAAGGCGAAGATCCGGGAATACGAGCCGGGAAATATCTTCGTCACGATGGATACCCACGGACCGGACTATTTGCAGACCCAGGAGGGGAGGAACCTTCCGGTGGAGCACTGCATCAGAGGGACGGATGGCTGGCAGATCCGCAGCGACATCGCAGAACTTTTGGATGGGGCGGCGATCTACGAGAAGCCGACCTTCGGCAGCGAGAAACTGGCGAAGGACATCAAGGGAATCTCGGAGAATGAAGAAGTCGAGCTGGAACTCATCGGTCTTTGTACGGACATCTGCGTGGTTTCAAACGCTCTGCTTCTCAAGGCCGCGATGCCGGAAGTGAAGATCGAAGTGGATCCGAGCTGCTGCGCGGGCGTCACCCCGCAGAAACATGAAGCGTCGCTGGAGACGATGAGATCCTGTCAGATCATTTGTTAAGGAGGAAATCATGGCCAATAACCAGAAGGTGGAGCAGCGCCTTGAGAACATGAAAAAGTTCTATATCAAAGCCGGCGAACTGGTGGACAAACTGCCGGATCAGATCCCGAGTCCCACCAGGAACATGATCAAAAACACCATTATCGGTGACAAGGATCTGAAGGAACTGATGGACGGGATCGACCAGCACAGGCCACCGAGGATCTTTCTGATCGGCAGGACCGGCGTGGGCAAAAGCAGCCTGATCAACGCGCTCTGCGGGGCGTATGTCGCAAAGGTGAGCGACACTGTCAGCTGTACGGAGCACGCCGAGGCGTATCACTGCATGGACGAGGACCGGGTCCTCATGGACATTCTGGATACCAGAGGCATCGCGGAGTCCGAGAGCCTGGATATCGACAGGACGGCGGAGCAGATGCTCATCGATCAGATCAATGAGTTCTCCCCGGACGTTGCCATCATGATGCTCAACTGCACCCACAGAGACGACATCGTTTCCGACGTGGAGTTCATGAAGAGAGTCGCAAAGGATTACGAGGATCTGAATACGGTGCGTCTTCCGATCGTGGTGGTGGTCAATAAGTGCGATGAGA